>DCUI01000196.1 GCA_002327785.1 Phycisphaerales bacterium UBA2218 | reverse complement strand
ACAAATCATTCAAGAGAGCCGAAAAATTAAGGCGTATGACAGCAGTGACATGGTTTGACTTCGATAGCATCGTAACTTCTTATGGCTGCACAGCGTTGGGCGACATATTTGAACCACAAAGCGCCCCCCCACATATCTCACTCTGCAGGGGATTCTGGGGACTCTTGGTCTGGCTCGATTTCCGAGACCGGGGGGACATCGCTGGTCTACCAGAGTTGCTGTTGGTCCACCTGATCCTTCATCGCCTTTCTCTTGCCCGAGGACTTCATGGCCTCCACGATGTCGAATGCGGCGTGCGGACAGGCCGCCTTGGGGCATTGCCCCGTCCAACAGTAGAGGCAGAGCTTCTGCCTGGGCAGGCCGATAGCGCTGACCATGTCATCCACGGTCTGGTAACGAAGCGTGGTGACGCCCAGATCTTTGGCGATCCAATCGACCATTTGCCCGTACTTGGGGGACGTGTGGTCGATGTATTCCGACACGTCGGCCAGGTCATGGCCTTCGAGGCTTCGAATCGCCCTGCGTGCGGCGAGCTCGCTGATCGATCGCGTGGACAGGTTGAACACGCAGGGGAACATCAGCGGGGGACATGCCGGTCGAACATGGATTTCTTTTGCGCCACAGCCCCAAAGCTTGGCGACCGCGAAGTTCTTCAACTGGGTCCCTCGGACGATGGAGTCCTCGCAGATCACGATCCGGTTCCCGTCGATCACCTCCTTGATCGGAATGAGCTTCATCCTGGCGATCAGGTCTCGCGTTTGTTGAGAAGGGGGTGTATAGCTCCGGCCGTACCCGGGCGTATACTTGACGAGCGGCCGGCGAAAGGGGATTCCGGATTCCATCGCGTACCCCAGACCATGGGAAAGGCCGGAGTCGGGGATCCCGGATACGAGATCGGCCCGGATATCGCCGTCCTGCTTGGCGAGATAGCGCCCGCATCGTTCTCGAACGATCTCCGTATTGATCCCCTCATAGCTCGAAGCGGGAAAACCGGTATAGATCCAGAGGAAGGTACAGATCTGCTGCGTTCTTCCCCGGCCCGGCCTTCGCTGCATGATCCCGTCTTCGTTCAGAAGGACGATCTCACCCGGCTCCATGTACTTGACGACCTCGAAGCCCAGATTCGCGAAGGCGCAGGTCTCCGTGGTGATAGCCCATCCCCGGGGCCCTTTTCCCGCGATCAGGGGCATGTACCCGAATCGGTCCCTCGCGGCGTAGATCCCGGCCCTGTGGAGCAACAAAAGCGAACACGAGCCCTCGATAAGGTCAAACACCCTCTCGATTCCATCCACCAGATCCGTCCCCTGCGTGATCAGCTTGGCGATCAGCTCCGTCGCGTTCACACTCCGCGGGCTGACCTCGCTGAAGGACATTCCCTTCTTCATCAGCTCGGCCGCAAGCGCCTCGGCGTTCTCCACAATGCCGCTGGTGGCCAGGCAAAACGGCCCGAATCGCGAATTCAGATAGATAGGCTGCTCGTCGAGGGCGCTGACGACGCCGATCCCTTTGTTGCCCGACATGTGGCCGACATCCTGGAAAAACTTGGATTTGAACTGGCTCTGGCGGAGGTCGTGGATCTGGCGTGCGAATCCCTCCCCCAGGACTGCCATACCTCCATACTCTGTGCCGAGATGGGAGTGGTAGTCCGTCCCGTAGAACAGGAGTTCCGCACAGTCTTCCTTCGATACGACGCCGAAGATGCCACTCATGCCGTGCCTCCTTACGCTGTGCCTGCGATCAATGGGTATCAGGTTATTATGCCTATGTCCTCTGGGTCGATCAGGCATACAGGATACCACAGTCGGTCCCGGAATTCAAAAATGAGTAACCGTTCACGACTTCCGGTCACGGCAGCAGAGACGGGGCGGCTTTCTGGTGGAAGGGGGCGTTGATGGCCTCGCAGAAGAATTCAAAGACACGACGACTCTGCCGGCGGCAGGTTGCGATCACCATCCAGACGCGTTCACACCAACGCTGCCCGCATTGGCCACGGGTTCTCTAAGTAATGTGACGGTCGATCACGATGTGCCGAATCGCCTGTTCGGTCTGGTTGTCGTCGGTTCGAGCCCGGGGGTCGTCAGGAAACGAAAGGAGTTGTCTTCCTGGTGATCCAGCAGTACTCCTGCGCCCTCATCTGCGCCGGCGTCTTCGCGATAACCTCGGCCATCCTGAAGTTCACCTGGTACAACAACCTCGAACCAGCGGCGAAATCCGCCAAGGCCATCGAAGTCCTCCGCGGCTCAGCAACCGACTGAAAGCGGAATCGTCGAAACGACGGACTGTCTCACAACCGGGGACGTTGTCCCCGGCCCCCTGGCATTTTGCGCTTTTCACCAGCAGCATGGATCAAAAGGCGGATGAGCACGAAGGTAGAGAGGACATCGTCCCGAGGATTCACGCAGATCCCTGGTCAAGGCGTCAGCGGTAGGGTGGGCTCCGCCCACCGTTTCACTTCACGCGGTTATTGTAGATATCGAGGGTCTCTTTGATAAACTGCGATGGAACAACGACCGCGAGGTTGAGGTCTTCTTGCGTCTCCGTGACCTCATAGCGTTTCTTGTCCGAGCTATCTTCCAACAGCTTCACTGATCTGCTCGGTTGGAACTTCTCCTGCGTAACAAGGCCCACAACTGAGGAAATCGTTTCTCCCAGGTGCGTAGCGCCGCCATAGGCTCGGCTCTTGTCCACGAAGTACACCGGTCCTCCGCTATTGCCCCCGAAGACCTCGAAGTCATAGAGAAACGACCTCACTGTGTCCGCAGGTGTCAAAGGGAATGAAGCAGTTCTTCCGCTTCTGAGGATGGCAAAACCCTGAGAGTTGGCCTCCACACCAAGAGGATACCCAAGACAAAGTAGCTCGTCGCCAGGATGGATTTCATATTTCTGTATGAATGCGTCGTCCGCCAGCAAATCGGTTGAAGGCAGAGGCTGTCGACGTGCCTGACTGCGGAGGAAAGGCGGCGGAGTAATACTTCTACTGTAACCGATTTTCTG
>DCUI01000128.1 GCA_002327785.1 Phycisphaerales bacterium UBA2218 | reverse complement strand
GAGGGCATCAAGTCCGGCGTGAACTGAATCCGGTTGAATCGCATTTTCATGGCGTCCGCAATGGAGTGCACCATCAGCGTCTTGGCCAGTCCTGGCACGCCCTGCACGATGCAGTGCCCGCCCGCCAACATGCAGCAGAGCACCGAGTCGATCACCTCATCCTGCCCCACGATGACCTGGTGCACCTGACGTTTGAGTCTCGTACACCCCTCGTGGAGCTTGGCAATCAGTTGATCGTGATCGACGGTCGCTGCCGGCTCGACATGGTCGTGCCTCGTCGCCAGCTCCACGCCGTCCCCTTGGGTTTTTTCCATCGCCGCCATAGGCCCGGACCACCTTCCTGTCAATACGACCATCAGTTTTCATCAATTAGACGCAGCGCCCCCCCCCCTGTTACAAAATTCCGGCCGCAGATCGTGGATTGCTGCTGCCTGACTGCGGCGGGACATCAAGAGGTATGGAGAACGGACGGCCGAAGAAGAACCGGGATCGCGAGAATGCACCGGATATCGTTCTGTGCTCGCACCGACCTTCTCGGTTCGCCGCACGAATCAACGCTCCGGACCTACGTTAATAAGTCTTTGCCGGACAGGGGCTTACGCAGGGTTCATTCAAATTCACGACCTTCGTTACCAATAGTTGGGCCAAGGCCGGGGTGATGATTCGTGAGACGCTGGACCCCAGCTCCCCGCACGCAATGGTCATTGTCACGCCGAGCGAAGGCATTTCTTTCCAACGCCGGCTTACGCCCTCCGGAGACGGTGAAGCCGCCACGATATCAGGTATTCACACGCCGTACTGGGGCAGGTTGACGCGTCAGGGCAATACATCCATGACGGAACACTCGCCGGACGGCTCCGCTTGGAGCGGCTTCAACAGCGGCGGGAGTTCCGTGACAATCCCGATGTCTACCGGCTCACACAGCGGCCTGACCCTGACCAGCCACAATCCCAACGCCTTCACGGCGGCCACATTCTCCGGCGTTGCCGCCACCGGGAACGGTCGGGGGGCATTGGCAGATCTACGTGGATGACATCTGCCCGCGTTGATTCGCCGAGGCGCTCGTCCGCTACGGCCGGAATAGGTGTCTGCCTGCGCTATCACTGCCCCACGGGTAACTGCGGCTCCATTTTCATCACACCCAGATAGGTGAAGTGGTTGCTATTGTTGTTCGCAGCGGTTGGGGCAAGACTGATCGTGATCTCTCCCGAGGCATCGGGCGCGATCCCAATGACCTGGACGGACTTGTCGACGTTGTTGCCCGCGTCCAGGGGCGCGAAGCCCGAGTTGGCGCCCGCAACTGTGTAGCCCGTCTCCCGGTTGTCGCCGACGCTCAGACGCGACGCATAGAACGTGAAATCGTATGTCAGCCCCTGGTCCAGGCCGGCCAGCTTGAAGCGGGGGAATATGTTGCTCGAGCCGCCGAACAACTCTGTGTTGCCGTAGAGCGAGTCGCGCGTGGCGTCCTGCGGGAATACCGCCGAGGCGAGCGTCCCATTCGTGTTGGCGCCGTTGAACCGGCTCACCATCACGAGGCTGGCCTCCGTGACGGTGTTGCGCACGGTCACCAGATTGCGCATTACGCCGGTGGACGAACTGCCGATTGGGTCGGTCACGTTGTTCCAGGAGTTGGCGGGGTCATCCGCGGCGTCCATCGGCGTGCTCGCGGAGCCGAAGTCGAAGAGAAACGCCTCCGGATACGCGTCTCCCACGGCGACGACGCCGGTGGGAATCTCGTTGCCGACCAGGTCCCGCACGCCACTCACACTTACGGTGAAGGCGCCCGTAAGCCGCTTGTTCAGCGTCACAATGACGGTCCGTCCGTCGGCGTCCAACGCGACGGCGGCAATGCCGATCTGCCCGTCGTTCACACTGTAGTTCTCGACGGTGACCGCCGAGTCGGGATTGAGTCGCTCGTCGAAGGAAAGCCGGATCGCGAGCCCGTCGGGCGAATCCGCCGACAGCAACACCGGCGAGTTCACGTCCGGGACGACCGTCAGAACGGCGTCCCCACTGACGGCACTGTAGACCAGGTTGCTCACACTCACGGAGAACACCGCGTCGTTCATATCCAGCGTCACCGGGTCGATGGTATAGCTGAACTCGTTGGCGTCGGCGATGACCTCGCCGTCCTGGGACCATTCGATGACGTAGGGACCCGTGCCGTCTACAATCGCTTCAAATGTCACCGGGCGATACTCCACCACGGTCTGGCTCGCGGGCTCTTCCACAAAGAGGATCGGCTTTTGTTCCGGGATCTCTTCTACGACCATCGCGCCGAGGTAGATGAAATGGTTCGTGTTGTTGTTGTTTGCGGTCGGTTCCATACTGACCGTGATTTCGCCTGCGGCGCCGGGCACGACACCCACGACTGCAACCGTCTTGTCCACGTTGTTCGCGGCATCCAGCGTGACATAGAGGGACGCCGCGCCGGCGACCGTGTAGCCCGTCTCTCGAACATCGCTCGCACCGGTTCGCGAGGCGTAGAACGTGATGTTGTATACTCGCGCCGGGTCCAGCCCGATCAGCTTGAAGCTGGGGGACACGTTGGTCGCGCCGCCCCAGACTTCCGTGTTACCGTAGAGAGAGTCGCGGGTCGCGTTCTGCGGAAACACCGTGGAGGCGAGCGTTCCACTGCTGTTGGGGCCGCCCGCACTGAACGGTCTCACGATCTGAATGCCGACGCCGGTCGGCGAGCCCTGCGTGTTGACCATATCGAGCAGCTCGCCCATGACCGAGGCCCCGATGACCTCGGTGACATTGTTCCAGGCGTTCGCCGGGTCGTTGGGGACCGCGCCGGTGGCGGTCGGTGTGCTCGAAGAGCCGAAATCGACGAGGAGCGTCTGGCCCTTATGAGCCGACCACGCGTCCAGCACCCGCTCGACCACGGACTGCCATAAGACGTACCCGTCGGCGTTCATGTGCAGCATGTCGGATAAGAACAGCTCGGGTCGCGGCTGGCCGTCCGCATCCAGCATCGGCGTGAACACGTCGATGTACCACAGATGGTGCGCCTTCTCCGCGAGGGCTTCCAGCCGCGAGTTCAGATCACGCGTGACCTGAAGGTACTGGGCCCGGCTCGGGCTCGGCTTCGTCGCGACGAACGCCACCTCAGTTCCAGGCAGCCGCTCGGCGACGAGGGACAGGAACGTCATGTAGTCTGCGTAGACCTGGTCCACGGACTTGCCCCCGGACAGGTCGTTGTCGCCTTCATACACAAGGACCAGCGCCGGCTCGTACACGGTCACGATGCGGTCGAAATAGTACAACACGTCGCTCATGTGCGAGCCGCCGAACCCGCGATTCATCACGGGGTAGTCGGGAAACGCAGCCGTAAGGTTGGACCACATCCGAAAGCTCGACGACCCGACGAACACGATCGGGTCCGCCGGAGGCGGTGTCGCACGATCGGCACTCTCGAATGCCAGAATCTCGCTCTCCAGACGCGCCGGGTCCTGGGCACGGGCCGCCGTCGACGGCAATGACGTGAACGCCACGCATACCAGCCCAACGAACAACCGGAGACGCACGCCTCCAACTGCAGCGGCAACAACAGATGCTTCGCGGACATGGAACCTCTCGTGCGTTTTCATAGAGCACATCCCCTTCCTTCTTTGCGACGGCCTTTTCACAACGCGCTATTGCCCCCGGTGATTCTCCTCACTATATACTGCGAACAGCCGGACGGAAAACATCCGGACGGACGTGGCGTTATTATACCATGTCGCAGAGCCCTCGAAAACGAAGAAATCCGCCGGACCCGGGGGGGGGCTGGCTCCATGCAATGTAATCCCTTGCAGGATACAGTCTCATACGGGCCTGCAACGGACAACCGCCACCCTATCCGGTAGAGTAGAGGACTGAGCGAC
>DCUI01000335.1:2430-4532 GCA_002327785.1 Phycisphaerales bacterium UBA2218 | reverse complement strand
CCTTAATCAAGCGAAGTTCTCGCGGTAATTGCAGAAAAAGCTCGAACTCATCCGTGTTTTCCGGGGTCTTATTGGTATCGAACCGATCCCTGAAACCCGAAGCAAGGAGGATTTCGAGTGAACCGAAACATAAGGAAACGTTTGGAGAAGATCAAGCGGCGGATCGAGCGACGGCTGGAAGGAGCGAGGGAGGACCTCGGTCGGCCCCTGTTCGGCCCCGAAGGCATCCGCGTGGAACTGGCGGAGAAGGTGCGGGCCATCGGCGTCGGCGGTATCGGACTGGTGCACCAGTTGGCCCGCCACGTGGGGCTGGTCGAGGCCATCGACCGCCGCGTGCACGTGTTGAAGAACCATCGGCCCTATCACGAATCGGATCACGTGTTGAATCTGGCCTACAACGCGCTGTGTGACGGCGTCCGCCTGGAGGACATCGAATTGCGACGCAACGATGAAGTCTTCCTCGATGCCTTGGGCACCGAGCGGATTCCCGATCCGACGACGGCCGGGGACTTCTGCCGCCGTTTCGACGAGACCCACATTCGTTCTCTGATGGAGGCCGTCGACGAGGCCCGGTTGAACGTCTGGGCCCCGCAGCCGCAGGCGTTCTTCGACCGGGCGACCCTCGACCTGGATGGCATTCTGGTCGCGACCACCGGCGCGTGCAAGCAGGGGATGGACATCTCCTACAAGGGCACCTGGGGCTATCACGTGCTGATCGTCTCGCTGGCCGAGACCGGCGAGGTGTTGCGGCTGGTCAACCGCCCGGGAAACCGTCCCAGTCAGGAGGGAGCCGCCGTCGAAGCCGATGCGGCGATTGCCCTGTGCCGGCGGGCGGGCTTTGGCACGATCGTGCTCCGTGGCGATACGGCCTTCAGCCAATCGGAGAAGCTCGATGCCTGGGACGCCGACGGCGTGACGTTCTACTTTGGCTACAAGGCCATGGCGAATCTCGAAGCCCTCGCCGATCAACTGCCGCCAACCGCCTGGGACAAGGTCCTGCGGGCGCCGCGGTACGAGGTGAAGACCGAGCCCCGAGAGCGCCCCACGAACATCAAAGAGCAGATCGTACGCCGCCGCGAGTTCGAGGTCCTCCGGCTGCAGCGGGAGGATTACGCCGAGTTCGAATACCGGCCGGTCGGGTGTGAGCGGTCCTATCGAATGGTGGTTCTGCGGAAGAAGATCGCGCATGAGAAGGGCCAGGCGCGTCTGTTCGACGAGGTCCGCTACTTGTTCTACATCACCAACGACTGGGCCCTGTCGGCCGAGGAGGTGATCTTCGAGGCCAACGACCGCTGCAATCAAGAGAACCTCCTGGCCCAGTTGTCCGGTGGGGTACGAGCGTTGTCGGCCCCGGTCGACAATCTCCTGAGCAACTGGGCGTACATGGTCATGACCGCCCTGGCGTGGAACCTCAAAGCCTGGTGGGCCCTGTCCCTTCCTGAGCAGCCCCGTTGGCGTCAGCGCCATCAGGCCCAGAAACAGCAGGTCCTGCGGATGGAGTTCCGCACGTTCCTCAACGCGTTCATCAAGATCCCGTGCCAGATCCTTCGCACGGGACGACGACTGGTCTATCGTGTACTCCAGTACAACATCCATTTGCCCGTGTTCTTCCGGCTCTGTACCGCTCTGCGCTGTTGACCAGAGCCGATCCCGAAGCCGGAGTCCGGATGCTCCGGTCCGCCGCAACCCTCAACCGCACGGACGTGCAGACGAGAACCGAATGAATCAACGAACAACTGGGAGCCAGGCAACGACGCCAGCCGCGTCGCCAGGCCCACTCCGCGCCGGTCGCCGCTCCAAGAACTACCCGACAATCACCCGAAGGTATTCGCTTGTTTAAGGACTAACTATGGGACGTGCCGTTAACAAGGCGATACGCAGCGATTACACTCATGTCCCTTAGAAACTATCTCAAAACAGTGTCTTTGGCCGATAACCATCCGTAGGAGCCAATTGAAAGGAGCCACGGATGGCACGACAGAAACGCAAGGTCAAGCCCCTTGCGACGATCTGGGAGGTCAACGACGAGTTGTGGAACATCATTCAGCCCATTCTGGACGAACTGGATCCGCCCAGTTGGACGGGCCGGGGTCGCATCGACC
>DCUI01000335.1:0-2403 GCA_002327785.1 Phycisphaerales bacterium UBA2218 | reverse complement strand
TCGCACCTTCCAGCGGTGGGTGCAGAAAGGCGTCCTGGAGCGGATCTGGGCGACGCTGGTCGAGGACTGCGAGGAACTGGGCGGGGTCGACTGGCGATGGCAGAGCGCCGACGGCGCGATGGGCAAGGCGCGTTTTGGGGGGACCACGTCGGTCCGAACCCCACGGATCGGGGCAAAAACGGCACCAAACACAGTGTGATCGTGGAGGCCGACGGCGGTCCTTTGGGCGTAGTCGTGGCCGGCGCCAACATCCACGACACCAAACTGCTGCAGCAGACCATCGAGGCCATCGTTGTGGATCGGCCCAAGCCGACGGACAAGGTCCCGCAGCACCTGTGCCTGGACAAGGGCTACGACAATCCCACGGGACACCTGGCAGCGGCCCAAGCCCATTACGTTCCGCACATTCGGCGGATCGGCGAAGAGAAACTCGACGAGAGAGGACGCAAGCGGCGTCCGGCTCGCCGATGGGTTGTGGAACGGACACTGGGTTGGATGAGCAAGTGTCGTGCGATCTTGATTCGTTACGCCAAGAAGTCATGCAATTACCTGGGCCTGATCCAATTGTGCTGCGGCCTGCTCTGGTATCGTCGTCAACATCGCCTGAGCCTTTTGAGATAGTTACTTACTGGCGATTCCGACAGCAACTCCTGGAATTCACTCGTGTTGCGCCCGGATGAGTATTTGCACCCTACGGGATATCGGCAGCCCTTTCAAGTCTATTTCGTGGCTTCTTCACAACAATGGCCTCGGGCCCCATATCACAACCAGAACATAAACGTTATAGCACAGTTAAAAAGCGGCATCTCCACTCGTCAAAAATCTATGGCTTCCTTCGGAAGATTCTCGCGGTATTGTCCTGTGTCGCCGTTATAGCCACATGGATCGGGCCCGACATGACACGTCCCCATGAAGGCAAGGCCAGCCTCCGAGTTGGTCATCGGAAGCTGGCCCTGATCATTCTGCGTGAACCGGCCTGAGGTTACTCGGTGTTCCCAGAGGTCCCCGCCTGGTAGTGCTTGAAAATCTGCTCCTGTGTCAGAACCAAGCTATACACGGCGAACTCATCCAGTTGACCCGCAATTGTCGCATTGGGAAAGGGCGTCGCACGCACGGCGTTGGCGATGTAGAAGGGATTCTCGAAATCGGCAAAGCCGGCGGACGTCCACTTGGCGCCATATGTCAGAGGGATTGATACTCCATCGATGTATACCTTGAATGGGTCGGGACCAGGGCTGGCCATCTGCTCGGCCGTCCACACCACATGATGCCAGTGGCCATCATAGATGTTCTTCACAGATTGGTCGAACGCCGCCCCATAGTCGCCCCCACCCTGCTTCCGCATGAAGACCTGGGTGCTGCCAACCGTCTTCTGAAAAGTAGGCCCGGAATTGCTGGCAACAGACACCGACGTGTTGCTACCCGTGTTGAACGCACCAAAGACCCGCATGTTGACGCGGGCATCCATGGTCTTGATCCAAAACTCAAACGAGACGCCTTCACCCAGAGCGCTGCCCAGCGTGCCCAGTGAGGCAGTCACATAGGATGACGAATCCGTACTGGGGATTTCCAGGCAGGTACCCCCGATCGTCCCAGGGGCGTCGCTGATCAGGACGGGCTTGCCGACATAGGTCCCATTGTGGGAACCGGTTGTATCGGCAGCCGTATCCTTGTCATTGCTGCTGGCATCCTCAAATCGGTAGTAAGCGAAGGGCTTATCCGACAGGATGGTGCTGCTGTAGGACCCCGTTGGAACTGGATCGGGCTTCTCGGGAACCACGTTGCTGAACACACGGCCAAAACCGACATCGTCGATATAGACCATACCGACGCCACCCTGGGCTGGGTTGCTGCGCTCCCCAATGCCGATAGCCAACATCTTGATACTGTTGAGCTTCACGCCGGCTCCAGCGAATTCGCTCAGTGGAATCCGCCACGCCTGCCATCCCGTCCGCGTGGTCGCCTGCGAATCGGAATGACTCACCATCTTCGTGCGACCGCTGCTATCCTGCAGCACGACGTACAGCGGCGCAGGATCGTTGCCCGGATGGTCCACGCCGATCTCCGTGGTCGTCCACACGCCACCGACCGTACCCGTGGTGGAAACCTCGGCGAATTGGGCCGTGGCCAGAACACCGGCACTGTGGCTGCTCAATGCCAGACCGATGTGGACCGATGCGGACATCGGGATCGTCGCGGAGGAAGCCGCCGGATCGGAGCCCACAGGGGTCCACGTCTTGCCATCCGTTGAATGCTCGGCCTTGAAGACATCGCCCGTGCGTGTGAGCTTCAACCACACGGGAGCTGTGACGCCAGCCTGTGTCGTATGGGCGGTGATGTCGCCAGAGGAAACACGACGCTGGAAGGATACGCCGTTCCCGGGCGAGATCACGACCATCTCAT
>DCUI01000235.1 GCA_002327785.1 Phycisphaerales bacterium UBA2218 | reverse complement strand
ATACCAGGCGAGAGCCGGTCGTTCCGTATCTTCTACGCACTTGGACTAAGCCCATCTTTTCGTGGATTCTCCATCGCCTTTTCACCGCGCTCGCATATCTCGGGTGTCACGATGCCCGCAACATCTTCTTGATTGTTCCCGGATTTGGGCTACGATGCAGTGTGTTCGCTTGACCTATGTGAAGGGACACAGGGTATGAAATCAGATCGAGGTGTTCGCACGTGTGAGTCATATCTGTCCGGGATTGCAGTGGTCGTCTTGCTGGCCGTCGTCCTGGGGGCGTCCGTGGCCCAGGGGATCGGGGCCGCGACGAACGTGGTCATTTGGGACACACAGATGCGTTTTGGCGAGGCAATCGACGTTCATGGCAGGGCCGGATGGAAGGTTGTACCTGTCGATCCGTTCACGCTCGAAGCCGATCCGGCCAGGGCCTTTTCCGACCCGGGCTACTATGGCCGAGAGTACGCGTTCGAGGGAGACGCGGTCGTGGAGAATGGCAGTCTGACCGCGGTCTTCTGGTCGGGCAAGGGCCGGGTGGTGGTCTACTCGAAGGCCGAGAAGATCCTGGAATTCTCGCCGCGGCAAGGCAAGACGGAGCCGGCGGGTATTGCGCGATGTGCGATTCTGAGGAATACGGGATTCGAGGTGGCCTTGGAGGTTTCTTTCAGCGGAGGTTCTTCTGCCGTGCTGGCGTTCGACAGGACGGAGATCATCGCAGTCAAGCCTGTGAGAGACCTGACGGGAGTCCGCGTGCGAAGCGCGATCGATTACGGCGTGGCGCCGGATTTCATCGGCGACGATCTCATTGTCGACCCGGACCACTATCCCTCGGCGAACACACTCAGTGTCCCGGCCGAGAACCTCTTTCTCGGGTTGCTCACGGGGGAGAATTACGTGTTCGTCATGACTTGGCCGAATCGAAATCAGCAGGTGCGGCTCGGGCTGGATGGTGCGGAACAGGGGGACCGTCGGATCGAGTCGATTGAATTCGACAATGATGAGCAAAGCGTCTATCTGGCCCTGCTCGAAGCGCCCGGCATCTGGCACAGGGAGCCGTTGACCGCTTCCTTTCTGGAGAAGGACGTGACAATCGGTTGGAGGCGGCCCTTCGCGGCCCGGTGGATCACGCAGTTGGAGGAGGCGGGCCTCAAGACCACTTTCCCGTTCCGCGGCACGAAAGGCCAGATCTGGCGCGGGGTCCCGGGCATGTACACGTACCCCGTCTGGTTCGATGGGGACAAGGCCTGCTATCGGCTGAGCAAGAAGGTGATGCCCAGGGGTGAGTCGCTACTCTATTTCCTGGAGGGGCAAGAGGCCGGCGCTCCCGTGAATTCGCCCGTTGACATTATGAAAGCGACGTTGGGCCGGCAGACCTGCGATGCGATCCTCGACCTGCCCGGCCGCAAGCTGCGCACCCATCATCGCAGGGGGGGCGAGGGAATCCGCCGCGCCTGCACCTGCGGCTGCACCGAGGCCATTGAGGCCGTCTTCAACGCAGGCCAGGAGGTCGAGAAGAAGGAGTATGTCGAGGGCGCCGTCGGGGATATGATGTACTTTGTTACCCGGCACATGGAGCGGATCGACGAGTACCGGGCCTTTGCCGATGGTCTGGTGAAGTCCCTGCGGGACAAAGGCGGCTCATCGCCGGAACTGAAGCCGTTCATCGAGCCTCTGGAGCAGATCGCGACCCAGATACCGAGTCAGTACGATGTGCAGAAGCAGAACATCAAGTCGCTCGAATACGCCGATGATCTGGCCCGCAAGACACTTGCCCTGACCGCCCGGAAGGACGCGAAGAACTTGCCGACGTGCCTTGAACTTGGCAAGGAGTGGCGGGGCATGGGCGGCGCCCAGGACGGCCTGCTCGCGGAGTACCATGTGATCGTGCGACGATTGTTCCAGGAGGCGGGCTACGGCGGCCTAACCCAGCCAGCGGCGGTCGAGTTGGCGAAGGAGATCCGAAGCCGTTGTCGGCAGTGCCTCCGGAATCCCGACGGCTACGAGATCTGGGTGGACTATTGAGCGACGAACAACGAATCGAACATCTACAGATCGGAAGCAGACCACCATGAGAAAGAGTTGTGCAATCGTATTGATCCTGTCGGGCATCCTGGCCCTGTTTCTGGGCTGTGAACGCAGAACGCCGGAGGAGGGCTCGACTGCCTCTGCAAATGCTCCGGCCAAGGCCGATGCGGGCTCGGCCATTGAGATGGTCCTCATTCCCGGCGGCAAGTTCACGATGGGCGACAAGGATGAGCCGGATGCGCCGTTGCACGAGGTGGCCGTGAGCCCCTTCTACATGGACAAGCACTTGGTCACGCAGGAGCAGTACCAGCGAGTGATAGGGGACAATCCCTCGCGATGGAAAAGGGACAACAACCCGGTCGAGCAGGTCCGCTGGTCCGACGCCGTGAAGTTCTGCAATGCGCGTTCGCGGCTGGAGGGATTGGAGTCCTGCTACAACCTGGAGACCTGGGAGTGCAACTTCGACGCCAACGGCTACCGGCTGCCGACGGAAGCTGAGTGGGAGTGCGCGTGCCGGGCGGGGGCCAAGACGGCTTATTTCCTCGGCGACAACCCCTCGCAACTGGCGGACTACGCCTGGTTCGAGAAGAACTCCGGCGGGCATCCGCAGCCGGTGGGCCAGAAGAAGCCGAACGCATGGGGCCTGTACGACATCTGCGGCAACCTATGGCAATGGTGCAACGATTTCTATGGCGTGGATTACTACGGGCAATCCCCCCAGCAGGACCCACGAGGCCCGAAGGAGGGCGACACCCGAGTGGTTCGCGGCGGGGCCTGGAAATTCAGCGGCGACAACTCCCGCTGCGGATACCGCTACAACGAGAACCCCGGCTACGTGGACGTCTGCTTCGGCTACGACATCTACGGCTTCCGCTGCGTCCGAGTTGCCTCGGCCAGGTAGTGGAAGCTGACTTCTCTGGCAGCCGGAGAGAATCTGTCATGCTGAGGCGAAGCCGAAGCATCTGGGCAGCGAACGAGATGTTTCTCCATTCGTTGGCCAGATCCTTCGCTGCGCTCAGGATGACAGAGTCGAGGTGATGCCGTGGCCTCGGTACGCGCATGCTGTGCCAAGAGCCACGTAGGGTGCGTACCACGCACCATCTCAGCCTATTCTTGAGTTGGCGATGTTATCCGGCTACAATAATTCTGTAGTGGTCAGACGCGAGGTCTTGGGAGGCATCGATATGGGCAGGTTATTGTCTCTGTGTCGAAGTCGAGGGAAGCTGACGAAGTTCCTGATGGGAGCAGCGGGATTCCTCATCGTGCTGCTGCTGGCGGGCGGCTTCTTGTGCTGGTTCCTGGGTATTTGGTCCAGAGAGGATCTGGTCGCCTACCACTGGATGAGAGCAGACCCTTACCATCCCGTCTGGAGGGATCTGGCCCTGCGACGAATCCGAAAGGGCGACGATCTCGAAGAGACGATCAGGAAGTATCCGCCGATAAGGCGAGTGGACTTCGGACCCTATACGGCTCTCTGCTACAACAAGGAGAGAGTGTCGTTCAACACGCTGCAGATCATCGCGACAGATGGCGTCCTGATCCAAGCAAGTGCCGCCAGTTGCTGCTGGCGGCACACCTTCTTCGACAGCCCGGCTCACGAGCAGGCGATTCGCGAGGCATACTCTGAATACCTCAAGCAAATGGGCCTGGAGGGCTATGCCTGGCACATCCATCGTGCAATTACGACCGGACAGGACGTGTTCTTGCCCGGGCGGATCGAACGTCGCGAAATCACCGAGAACCGAGAATTGGAGTTGGAGTACACATCGGAAGAGCATCGTCAGTACGAGGAGATCTATGGGCGGGACTACGCCAAGCTGCTGGGCGGACCACGTACGATACCCGAGTTGACTGTCGAGGTTATGCAGGTACTGTACGGCAATCTGAAGCCGGGGATGATGCTGACGTTTTCGGGCGAGGAGTGCGAGCAAACCCTCAAGACGGAGCAGCAAGTCGTCTTCCTGCGGTTCGATGATTCGCGAACGGTCTTTCGACACACCGAGGGCGGCAAGATGTACGAGGCCGTACCCCGCAGGGCACTCGACTGGTATCAGTCCCTGACGAAAGAACAGTTCAAGGAATTCGAAGCTCGGGCGTTGGCCCGACAGCGCGAGGCGCCCTGACGCCGAGGCTGCCCGGCGGTCCCGCCTGCATCACGGGCTGGGCGGGTCTTCGTTCACGTTCTTCTCAGCCATCCAGTCGGACCACATGATGTGCCCGTAGAGCGAGCCCCAACTGCCGTCGGTCTGGCGGTCGGCGGCGAGGTAGACGGCGTGGAGATATACCTTTCCGCCGCTGTCCTTGGCAGCTATTTGGGCGGTCATGAATCGTGTGTTGCGGTATCGCAATGCCGTGTGCGTGGTGTCCGTCCACTCGACGACGCTCTCCTGTTTCCAGTCCTCGGCGGGCAGCGTCGTGCGGAGAATCTGGGCCTGCGCGACCTTCCCTGTCACGATTTCACCGGCCTTACGCCGGAGGCTGTCGGCGTCGTCGCCCTCGTACTGGTCGGGCTCCATGTACGTCCGCTCGGCCCGCACGGCGCGGTTTGTCTGGTCCTGCTGCTCAATCTTGCCCATCGTCTCGCGGAGGGTCGTGAGTTTGGCGGCGTCCACCCCCGGCATACCGGCGTATCGCTGGAGGGCCTCCCTCAAGGGTGCGACATCTCGCTCCATGACGATATTGGGCTTCTTGGCGGGGTCGTCTTTCCAACCTGTGTCGGTCGTGAGGTAGTTCAGGACGCGTGTGAATTCCTTATCGACATCCGCCGAAACAAGCGCCCGGCTCTGGCGCAGGGCCTCGGGCATCTCCGTAAACCGCTGCTGCATTTTCTCCTCGAGTGCAAGCAACTCCGGGCTCTTGCCGTCGGGGAAAGTGGCCTTCTCGTAGTCCTGCCAGAGGCCCTTGGCTTCTTCCAGCAGGGCGGATCGTTTCGCGATCTCATCCTGATCGACGGTCGCGCCAACGACGAGATACTTCGGGCTACCCGCGCCGACCTCCGCGTACGCCCGGAACGTGTCCACCCACTTGCGGCAGGATTGCTCCTGCTTTGCTCGGGCCTCCTGCTCGTTGTAGATCGTCAGGTATCCGGTCAGTCTCTGTTCGAGCCATGTCAGCTCCTGCGTCTTGCCATGGGGGAATTCGGTCGTTTTGTAGGCCGGCAGGAGCTCATTGGCCTTGGCATAGCCCTGGCGGGTCTTCTGCTGATCCTCCGGCGAGGCGCTGTTGAACTCCGCACCCATGCGCAGGTACAGATCGTTCTTGTAGTCGAAGAACGGGGCGAGCTTTGCGATCCACTCTTTGGACTGTGCTTCTCTCTGCTGCTTCGCAGCGGCCTCGGCCGCGGCTATCGCAGCGGCGTTTGTATTGGCGTCCGACACCCTGGCGCCGACGGTGTTCAGGCGTTCGGTGGCCGCTTTCATCTGCGCGTTGCCGGCGGGAATCTTGGCGCCGTACCGCGTTTGGATGTCGTTCATTGCCTTCTTGGCTTCATCCAGTCGCCGGTTGGCTGTCTGCAACTGGCTTTTCTCCAATGCGGTGGTCGCGGCGGTCAACGCCGTATCGAGCTTCTTCAGTTGTGAAACGACCGCGCTGGGCAGATCGGAAGCAGGGGCCTGTGGCTCCGTGCGGGTAGCCGGTGGCGTCGAGGGTGCGGCGCTGCCGCCGATAGGCCGTCCAAGTCGCTTTTCCAGCTTTTCCCTGAGGTCGTCGAAGCGTTTTTGGAGAGCAGGCAGCTTCTCGTGGCCGGCGGATGCCTCCTTCAGTTGTCCGAGCAGGTCGCGGGCTGCGAGCAAATCCTTCTCAGCCTGGGCCGGTCCCGTCACGATCTGCCGCTGCACGCTCGACAGCTTCGTTTCGATCTGCCGGACCAACTCGGCCGGCTCCACAGCCTGGAGAGCCGGCGTACCCAGGAACACGCCCGTCACCAGTATACACAACACCATCGCCGCCAGTCTGCCAATGCCCTCATGGGACTGCATGATTTGCCTCCTAATCACTATTTTCCATGACTCCTCGACGGTTCACGAATTGTACCGCATGTCCCGGTCCAGGGCAATCCCCAGAGGCCGAAAAGTTGGGACCTCGATCCAGCCCTTGATCCAGACCGGGAGATGGGCGAGCGGTGCGGCCAAAATGAAGGTAAAATGATTGCCTGGTTACAAGATTGCGGCGGATTTCTTCGATGTGACGAGAATAGAGAGTAGTAACAGGATCGACCTTGGCGGCTCTTGAGCGGTGATTGCGTGGGACTAGAACCAGAGACAGCCCTTGTCAGTGGGGCGCAATCGGGCAGCGAGTCGGCGTGGCGGGAGCTGTTTGAGTTGCACTTCGACGCCGTGTATCGGTTCTGCCTCGCGCTGACGGCGGGCCGGCGGGAACTGGCCGAGGAGACGGCCCAGCAGACCTTCGTCTGTGCTGCACAGCGGATCGGCGGATTCCATCCGCAGCAGGGAACCTTCCGGGCGTGGCTGCTCGGAATTGCCCGGAATCGGCACCTGACGCTTGAAGCCAAGGATCGGCGGCGGCGGTGGCACGAGGCGATACCCCGGCAGGACGATCGCGGCCCGGCGGGCGGCCCCGGGCCCGACCTGATGGTGCATGAGACGCTGGCCCGATTGCCATGCGAGTACCGCCGGGCGCTGGAGGACAAGTATCTCAGGCAGCTCACCGTCAAAGAAATGGCCGAGGCGAACGGCGGGAGTGTCGAGGCGATCGAGTCCCTGCTGCGGAGGGCAAGGGACCGATTCGCCTCGGTGTACGAGCAGACGCAGAATGAAAGGTAGCAGAGGGTACCGAGATGGACGACCGGAACACAGACAGGCTCCTCGAACAAGGCTTCGCGGGCGATCCGCCCGGGCAGGTATTCCGAGCCAAAGTGCTGCTGGATTCCACGGCAGCGTTGGCCCATCGCCAGCGGACCGTTCATATGTGGCCCCCGGCAGTGCGCTCGGCGGCTGCTGTCCTGATTGCTGCGGTTTCGTTTCTCGTCGGACGCGGCTCCATGGGGCCGCTTTCGCCTCCGCAATCGGCGCAGCCGGTTGTTGCAGGGGCAGGCGAGCCCCTGGCCGTCCCGGACGAGTTGATTACCTGGTTACAGGCGGCGCAGCTCTTTCGGCAATTGGGGATGCAAGATCGCATGGCTCGTGCCGTCGAACGTGCGGGTAGACTTCTGCCTGCGGACATGGTCGTCGCAGAAGGGCGGACCCAGCGAGTGTTCGCCACCGCTGGGGCTATCGAGGATCGAGAAGACCGTGCAGAGCCGATGGGTATGCCGGGCCCGAATCCGTCGGTTCGGAGTGTAAATCAAATTCTTGCACAGACTTTTGGAGATTGAAACATGAAAAGCGAGCGAGGCAAGAAATTGTTGTGTGTCTTTTGCCTGGGTCTGCCGGTGGTTTGGGCGGCAGTGACCGCGGCTCAAAGCGACGTGGGCAGCGTCATGAATCGTGTTCAGAGAGAGGAGGACCCGGAGTTGGGTGACCTGATTCGACTGGCCCTGGAGAATCGGAAGGTCAAGAAAGAAGAAGCCTTCGAAGTCGTCCGCCAGGTCACGCAAAGCTACGCCCAGATCAAACTGCTGGACCAGCAGATCCAGCAAGTCGCCCGCAGGATCGAATCGCAAGCGGGGCCTGCGGACCTGCGATACGAGCTGCTGCTGGCCAGGGCGGAACTCGAATCCAAACGCATCACAGAGGTGGCGAATCTGCGGGAGATGGTGGGAATCCTCCCTCAGCTTCCTCTGGCCGAGCTGCCGATGGAGACCCTCAAGGGGCACGTGTCTTTGCAGTTGATCGGTGAGCGTGTGTATGTTCTCGAGGGCCTGCCCGAGGGCCACCCACCCTTCAACGAGTGGTGGGTGCTCCAACGCTGGAAGGTGGTCGGCTTTCTCCCGGAGAAGGAGACCCTGGAGTATGTTCGCAAGCGACTGCAGGACCCGGAGAGTCTGCCGATCCTGTTTCGCATCTACTACGAGCAGGGGGCAGAAGACCAGGCCAGGGCCCTGCGCAACAAGATGATCTCCGTGGCGAAAGAGACCCGTTCGCAAATGGATACGGAGATGCGTCTGGAGCGGATGAGCTTCACCGGCTCCGGCCAATCCACCTTTTTTCTTCGGGAAGGCAAAATCACGACCTTCTACACGCATGAGATGTCGCGGCCGGATTTCGGTCCTGAACTGCTCGCAACGGGATTCGTCAATCCGAAGGACCTGGAGCAGCATATCCTGTGGCGTCTGACCAAACCCAAGAATGTACCGCTGATCTTCCGTATCGAGTACGACGAAGAAAGCACCGCGACAGCAAAGAAGGTTGCAGATACGGCCAGGGAGGTGATCAAACGCCTGGGCGTCGGCGAGTTGGCCGGAGTTGAAGAGGTCATGGTCGAGCCGGTCCCCGAAAGGGCCTTTCTGGGCCGCTGGGCAGGTGCGGCAGGGGGGGATATCCAGGTCATCGATGTCCAGCCCGCAGGAGTATGCCAGGTCACGATGGGCGACAGGTTCGGGCGGGACACGACCCCGGGAGCGGTCAAGGCTTACACGACCGTATCCGGCACATGGTTCCTGACCACCAACGAGATCATGATAGACATCGCCGACAAAAGTGAGTGGGGACCGGATCACATATACCGCGGGTATCTCGACGAGCACGGCAATCTGATTGTGGATAGAGGAGTGATCTACCCCCAAGGCAGTTGGCATGACGCAGGCGGACCCTTGATGGTCTTGAAAAAGGTGCAGTAGTATGGCCACGTGAGGCCATTGGCGAAGACACCCGACTCACATCGTCGAAATGGAAGAGCGAGAGAAGACGGAAGGGAAAGCGGTGTTCACGCCCGCTTTCCCTTCTGTCCAGCGAAGAGACAGCGAACCCACTTGACGCGCAGATTCTCCATCTTGATGAGGAGGATCCCTATCGGGAGAAACGAATATGAGAGCGTTACTGCGTCAATGGGGTATCCATAGAAACCATCACGTTCCCGGAAATCACACGGGCCATGAAGGAAACCCCATGGGTGCACGCTTCGGTCCATGGACGATATGCACGGAGCATGACGGGCATGACAGAGTTCTGGATCGGTTTCAAGGAGGACATATTCTGCGGCAGGACGCCCGATGGAAAGGTGAGCTTCCACAGTCTCGAAGAACTCCAAACCGCCGAATCCGATCCGAACGGCAAGGTAATCACTCTCTGTCTCATGGAAGAACAGGAATTCTCCCTGGGTATGCTTTCGCCGCTCCTGGTGGTGGGGAACCTCCAGCAGGTTCTCACCAACCATGGTGGCAAGACCACAGTGCACATCGTGCGCCATCATGGACGAGAGGTCCGGGTGCAGCGGACATCGCTTTCAACTCGGGGCCACAGGATCAAGCATTATGTGATGGAGCTGCACATCGATCCACAATCCAAACTGCTCCAGACTGCGCAAGTGGTTGCCCGTGACGCCGGCGGCGCTATTGTAGCGGCGGGACACATTACTTTTGACTATCCTCAGAGTGGTCCGCAGGACATCTACGATCTGGGCGTTCCTCTGGAAGCACGGATCGTGAACAACACAACAGACCGCTGCGGGCCGTGAAGCCACGTCTCCGTCTGACCCTGGGCGCACTCACTATGCCGCATATTGCCTTCATGCCGGCGATTCTGTATCATGCGAGACGGCTGTTGCCGGGATCGTCGTGTTATCGAATCGCCGGATAGAACGTTGGAGGACATGGCATGGCGGGTACAGGTCCGATTTCGAGACGGGATACGCTTCAGGGCATTGGCGCATTGGGGACGGCTTCGCTGCTTGGCTCGGTTGCCGGCACATGCGCAGGGGCATCCGTAGAGACGCAGCATCTTGTGTCTCCCCCCGGCGTAACTATACGAATGGGCGTGCAAACCCGGCGATTGTCGAAAAGGTGTTCCAAACGCCGCTGATCGATAGGCACGAGCACCTGCTCGATGAGAAGCAGCGGCTGGCCGGGGCGTCGCATCCCGACATTCAGGCGGATGACTGGAGCCTGCTGCTGAGCCATTATCTTAACTCCGATCTGCTCGTGGCGGGGATGCCGAAGGAGGCGTACGACCGGTTCTTCTCGCCCAAGACCGATCCGGCGGACAAGTGGCGCCGTTGCGACGCCGCACTGGCTCAAGCTGGAACGCAGGGGCGATCTGTTCAGCAGCTATCATTCTGCCGACGGCGTGAATTGGACCCAGCAGCCGGACAACGAAGATATCACGAGCTATCAGTCCGCCAATCCGACGACGATCTACATGCCGACCACGGTGCATATCGGCTTGGCGTTGACCAGCCACGCCCCCGCCGCGGTTACAACGGCGATCTTTTCGGACGTCCAGACTGTGGGTTATGTCGGGGGTCTGTGGCAGATCGCGGCGATCGGGACCGATCATCCGGGCAACAGTCCCGACGACCTGTGCGTGGTCGTCGAGGACGGCGCCGGCGCGGCTGCCACGGTAGTCCACCCGGCTCCGACGGCTGTGAACGTCACGACATGGACACCGTGGAGGATTGACATCGACGATGTCCTCGTGCTGAAGCAGTAACCAGCACGAGTCGTGATTGATCCATATTACTTGTTCTCATAGGAGGCTGGCGGCCGCGCTTGTTCTCCACGCAGGCGGCGATGGCTTTCTGCAGGGCTTGGGTATTCAACGCCATCCCGTCGCCGACCGCGCCATGGTCGAGGATGCGGATGACGCTCTGGGCCGTCTGCCCGGCAAGAATCTCCAGGCAAGCCAGGTAGAGAGTTGCTGCAAAGAAGACCCGCCGTGTCGCGCGTTTCATGGTTCTTCACCGTTTCTACATTACGGCTATCATTTCTTTCGGCGTTTGTCTTCCATGTCGATGTGCCAGATGCACTTTTGTGTGCGAAAGACGGCGACGCACAACACGATCCCGGCCAAGGGCAGGGCCTTGGGGACGAAGATGGTGCAGATCATCCAACGGCAGGGTGTAGCCGAGCAGGGCCGGCATGAGCGACGCCAACCACAGCCAATGCAGTCTCCTGCGGGCCGGGTAGCCGAACAGGATCAGCCCCGCGATCTTCGCATAGAACTCACACTTCTCTTTTAAGATCGTCTGCCTCTGCCTGCACGCCGGCAACATGTACCCGGTGCAATCTCCGTGCGCGATGAATATACGATAGGAAGGCGGCAACGTCAAGAGCCTGTCCTGAGCGAAGTCGAACGATGTCTGTGCAGGTAGGCGGGCGATGACGGTTCCACCTGTGGGCAGGCTCGGGTGGGAGCCTCGGGTCCACAGGACTTGTTTATTTCTCACGCCCTCTGAGACTTGAAAACGCTACCGGCTTCAGGGTACAGTCTGTTTGCGCAAACAGCCATACAATGAATCAGGACCATGGAGGTATACGCAATGAAAGACATGATGAACCAATCGAGATCGATCCTGTCCTGGCCCATGATGGTGCGCGGAGCTGTGTGCATCCGTCTCGCGGTCGTGCTGCTCGTGCTGGTCTGTCTCGCGCCGGCGCTGAGGGCGGGTCCGCTTCGCATCTACATCGTCACCGATCTGGAAGGGGCCAGCGGCGTGTACAAGTTCGCCCAGACCCGCGAGCCGGGCAATCCGCTGGGCGAGAAGGCCAAGGAGTACCTGATGGGCGACATCGCGGCGGTGGTCCGAGGGCTGCGGGCCGCCGGCGTGACCGACATCGTCGTGCTGGACGGCCATGGATCGCAGGCTTTTGTCCCGCACCTGATGGAGCCTGGTGCCAGGTACATTACCGGCACGCCGCGTCCCGGCCCGCTCACGGGGTTCGATGGTTCGTTCGCAGGCATGATCCAATTGGGTGCCCATGCCATGATGGGAACGTCTGACGGTGTGCTCTGCCATACGCAGTCGTCGCGCTCGGAGAACCGCTATTGGTACAATGGAGTCGAGTCAGGCGAATTGGTCCAGTGTGGGGCGATCGCGGGGCACTACGACATCCCGACTATCATGGTGACGGGCGACGAGGCGACGTGCCGCGAGGCCACGAGGTTCTTCGGGCCTGACTGCGTCACGGTGGCAACGAAGCGAGGCATCGCACGCGAGTCGGCGGAGTTGTATCCTTTCGACGAGACTCACCAAGCCCTCCACGATGGGGCCCGTCGGGCCGTGGCCGCCATCGGAAAATGCCAACCCTATAAGCTCTCGCTGCCTATCCAGGCCAGGAAAGAACACTTGGTTTTCGACGATCCTGCCGCACCCGGTCGCAGGGTTACCAAGGAGGGTGTCATTGAGGATGTCCTGAAGCTCCTGGAGTTCTGAGCCAACCCTTGCCAAGCAAGGAATCCAGATGCTCAGCGACGACGGCGCGACAGCGTGGCGTCGAGGAGTGGCTGGAGCGCATCCGGCGTGAGGGCCTCGATTCGTCCATCCAGGAACAGGACGTTGCACCGCCCCTCGTGAACAGGCTTTGGCTCGTAAAGGAGCACGGTCGTGGGCGGCATATCCGCACGGGCGCCGGGGATGTAGACGTAGTCCACGCCGCAGGGGTCGGGGCAGCGGAGTAGCCTGGCGCTGCCGCAGAAGCTCGCCAATTCCTCTTGGCTGTCCGGGAAACTCTCCTCGCCGATGGCGTAGGTCTGAAGGCACTGCGCGACCGAGCGGAAATTCATCTGGCAGTTCAGTGTTGTGGCCTTGTTCTGCGTGTTGACCATTGCGGTGGTGTATTGCCTTCCGGTGTCGCCCATGGTCTTGATGACCCACAGGGCGCCGGCCGCCAGCAAGCCGAAGAAGATCACCCCCGTCAGGATATTGATGATTGTTCCGCCGCGGCGGCTCCGGGATGGCATGGACGAACGTGTCATTGGTTCTCCATTCCAGCAGGACATGGATGCACCTCTCGTCCCAGGGATCCTTATCGGAACAGAGCGGCGTCCTCGTCCACCGCGGGTTTCTTGGGCTTGTCCTTGAACAGGGCCTCGTCATCCTCGCCGCCGACGAACTTGGTGAGGTCCAGAGGTTTGTCACGCCAAGCGATCTTGGAGTTGCGAACGGTGTATTCCTGTCTCATCGACATCGTGCTCTGGCTGGTGATGAGCCCCACGTCGATGGTCAGCTTTTTCATCGTGGGGAATCCATCTGTCATGGTGTATTCGCATCGCATGTTCTCAGTGCTCGTGCACCGTCCGAGCTGCTTGACCTCCCGGTAGTACTTGGTGGGGGCCCATAGCCCGACGATCTTCTCGTACCCGGCGTTCAGCGTCATCTCGGTTTCTGTATCCTCCTTGACGGCGCGCATCCGCTGGATCTGGAAGTCCGGGCTCACCGTCAGATACAGGACGTCATAGCCGCGATTGGCGAGAAGATTGTTCTTGTCCTCCTTGGCCCTTTGGTTGACGGGCTTGTCCTTCTCTGTGGGGACGAGCTTCATCTTATACCCGTCGGCGATCCGAACCGTCTTGATGAAGTGGTCGCGGAAGACGTTCGCACCCGCGGTGGCGGTTTGCAGGATCAGGGCACGCTCGACCTCCTTCATCATCAAACGCATCGCAGGGCTCGATGTGAAGGCGGTCTCGATCTGGATCTCGTCTCCGACCAGCAGTCCGTTGTCATCGGCGTCTTCCCACCAGTAGTTCAGCGTGCCGGAGGCGGGTTCGAACAGGGACGACGTGATCCGTACATCAATGTCGCAGCGGAGACTGCGGGCGAACGTGGGCAATCCGCCGAAGTCGATGTTCGTGCGGCAGATGCCGGCGATGACCTCCTGGGACAACTCGTCCCATTGCGTGGCCATCTTATCGGGCTTCTTCGGGCGCTCGGGCGTTGCGTCCGCGGCACGACCCGTGTCCGCCGGCGCGGCCGGGGTCGGCGCCGGCGATCTCCGGAAAGCAACGCTCTTGAGCCGCAGGTCCCACTGATGCCTGATCTCTTCCTCCACCGACCGAGAGGCGGTGTCGATGTGAAGCATGCTGATGAACGGCACCCCTTCCTGGTGGGCATACGTGTACCGGTAGGTTATAAACAGGTGCCCCCGATTGGGGGGCATGACCGAGTTGAACTCCCGCTTGATCGACTCGACGAACTATTTGCCGTCGATGGTCTGGACCGTGAATTCGAGCTTGTCCGAACTGAGGTCTTTCCCAGCCTCATACTCGTGCTCAAGGCGATAGTCGTTGGAGATCGTGAGGGTCCGCAGCCTGATGTCCTCCTGCGGCTCTCGGTAGTAGATGCGGAACGAGTCGCCTGTCCGGCTGGCACTGGCCTTCCCGGTGGAGAACGTCTTGAACAAGGATTCCAGCCACGCGTTCTCCAGCATCGCGCGCAGCGTCTGGGCAGTGGGACTGTCCTCCTGGAGCTTCGATTTGAAGTGTCCGCCGTTCGCGTCCACGGTGAAGAGGACCTGGAGGGTCCCGAGCTTCAGCCCGTCTTCGTTTACGTCGTAGACCGCATCGAAGCCGGTCACCCGGTCTTGCCACAGCCGATAGTAGGCCTGGTCCATCCTGGCGATCACGTCTTTGGCCAGTGCCGCACCCTCCGTTGTCTCTGTGGCGGGCGTGTCGGCGGTTGCCTGGGGATTGTCTCCCTGCGTGGGAGGTTGGCCCATGCCGAGCAGCGGCTGAACGGCGCCGCTCGCCGCGGCTATCGACAGAATCACGATGCACAGCCGATCACGAAGCAGCAGTACGGTACGCATGCCAGGCTCCTTCATTGATCTGCCCAGAAGACATCCGACTTCCAGCACGGAACACGTACGATTATACCACTTTGGCGCCACGGTTCAAGGGAGGCAATCGCTGCGTCCCACCGACTGCGCTTGTGTAGACAGGCGGGAGCGAGTATAATGCGTTTTGCTAAGATAGTGGTTGTGTTCGTCGTGGCGATGGGCGGCTGCCCAGCGAGGCGCTTACGACTGTGCTGGCCGATAGAACACGGCTTGGGACAAGAACGTATAAATGAGATGCTTTTGGGAACCTGTGACTGAATGGACTGATGCTTCAGGAGGCCGGACGTGACGACCGCTCGCACCGAGAACCCGCGATTATCGCGGTTGAAGGACAACTTGCAGACCGTCATCTATGGCAAGGGCGAGTGCATCGACGTGGTGATCGTCGCACTGCTGGCGGGGGGGTCGGTCCTGATCGAGGACGTACCGGGAGTGGGCAAGACAACTCTGGCCAAGGCGCTGGCACAGAGCCTTGACGCCAAGTTCCGGCGAATCCAGTTCACGCCCGACCTGCTGCCGGCGGACATCCTGGGCTCGTCGATCTACAATCCGGTCAGCGGTGAGTTCCGGTTCGAGCCGGGGCCGATTTTCTGCAACATCCTGTTGGCCGACGAGATCAACCGGGCCTCGCCCCGGACGCAGTCGGCCCTGCTGGAGGCGATGAACGAGAACCAGGCGACGATCGAAGGCCAGCGGCACCTGCTGCCGCAGCCGTTCCTGGTGATCGCCACGGAGAACCCGCTGGAGTTTCATGGTACGTATCCGTTGCCCGAGGCCCAGTTGGACCGCTTCCTGGTCCGGCTTGCCATCGGCTATCCGGCCGCGGAGGTCGAGGTCGATATCCTCCGATCTCACGCGCGGAGCCAGCCGCTCGACCAGATCTCGCCCGTCCTCGATCTCGAGCAGGTGCGCCAGATCCAGCAGGAGGTGGCGGAGATCCACATCGACGAGGGCATCCTCGAGTACATCGTCGAAATCGTGCATACGACGCGGCATGACAACCGGCTCCAGCTCGGCATCAGCACCCGGGGCACGCTGATGCTCTCCCGGGCCGCGAGGGCTCGTGCATACTATGAGAACCGCGAGTATGTGATCCCGGACGATGTCCTGTGGTGTGTGCCGCATGTGCTGCCGCATCGGATTATCCCGACCTCCAAGACTCGCTACAGCGGCGCCACAACCAGACAGATTGTTGCGGATATTGTCAGCCGGATCAAGGTGCCGGTGTGACGTGGGGACAATCACGATGCCCAGAACGCGAGGCAAACTGCGTATTGGCTTGACCGACGCCGGCCGGGTGATTCTTCGCGGGACCGGTTTCGTCGTTCTGGCCAGTTTCGTGGTCCCCTCTTTCGGTGTGCTCTCGATCCTGGCGGCCGTCTCTTTTGTGGGCGTTGCGGTGGGCCTGATTCTCCGGCCTCGAATCCAGATCGGCGGCAACCTGCCCGACCGAGTCATTTCAGGCCAGGTGACGCATTTGACCTATACCCTGACGAACATCGGGCGTTTCCCGGCCTACAGCCTGTCGATGCGCTTCCATGCACTGCCCGATGCCATCGAGCAAGTGGGGGATGCTCGGATGGTGTCGCGTCTTGGACCCGGCGAGACGGTGGCGGTTGCCGTCACGATCCGGCCCAAACGCCGGGGCAGCCACCGAATCGGGTTGCCGGTCTGTGAATCGAGCTTTCCCTTCAACCTGTTTCGCATCGGCACCGTGCGACAAGAGCAGGAGACGCTGCTCGTTCTGCCGGCGTTTTCCCGGATGCGGGTCCCCCTGAAGTATGTGAGCCGGCACGTGAACACGAGCAACCTGCGGCCCGCCGGACGCGCGGGGGGCTCACCGGAGTACATTGGGAGCCGGCCCTTTGTCTCCGGGGATTCGCCGCGGAGGATCGATGTCCGCGCCTGGGCCCGCCTCGCCGCTCCGGCCACCAAGGAATATGATGACGACCTCGACGACTACGCTGCGTTTGTGCTGGACACCCGCGTGCCAAAGGGCCGGGTGAAGTCGAAATCCGGAGAAATCGAGGAGCTCGAGGCGGCCGTCAGTCTGTGCGCCTCCGTGGCATACACGATCCATCGGGATTGCCTCATCGATCTATTGTTGGCCGGGCCCGATTTGCACGAGTTTGCGGCGTGGCCCAAGACCGTCCGCCTCGAGCGGGTCCACGAGGTGCTGGCCGGCGTCGGAGCGTCAACGGGGTATTCGCTCGATCGGATCGGCCCGCTGCTGGAGGACAGGTTGCCGGAGATCTCTGAGATCGTATTTGTCGTGCTGCATTGGGATGAAATGTACCGGCGTCTGGCCGAGTGGGCCGAGCGGGCGGGTTGCCATACGACGGTGATCGTCATTGGCGAGCCGGACGTTGCCGCGCTCGGAGAGGAATGGCCCGGAGACGTCCGGTTCATGTTGGCCGGGGACATTCTTGCGGGACGAGTGGAGCAGTTGTGAAGGCACAGAGAGTCATTGCGGTTACGATGATCCTGGGAAGCTCACTGCTGATTGCGTGGGTATCCGGGGATATTGCCTTTCCGGCGATTCTCTGCATGCTGGGTATGCTCGGGGTGCAGGGGCGGTTCAAGTGGGATATCCGCCCGGAGCGACACTACGTCACGCCGCTGCTGTTGCTCCTGCTGGCGGGCCTGTTCTCGATCCACTGTGAATATGCCCACCCGCCGAGCGAAAAGGTGGCGGCCTTCGCCTGGCAAACGATCGCCCGATACTTCCTTGCGTCGATGATTTTGATCCTGTTTCTGCGATCGCACCGGCGGCCGGGTCCCTTGGACGGAGGGCTTCGCGTCTGGGAGGGCGCCCCGGCACCGCTGTCGCCGTCGCTCGGGCTGTTCCATCTGGGCAGTGCGATGGCCAGCGGACAGGTCCTGTTGCTGAACGACCGTTACGTTGCCTTTCGGCTTGTGGAATTGGCCAGCGGTACGTTGGGTGTGCTCTACGCCGTATGCTCGACACGCGGCACCCTGAGCCCTGTACTGGAGGGGACCCGTCCGCGACGTGGGGTTCACGCTCTGCGCCTGGCCCTGCTGATTGCGGCTGTGAATCTCGGCTGGATTGGCGGCTCCGTGCTGTACAGTCACGTGGAATCCCTCAATGTGCTGCCCAACTGGCTCTGGCGAACCAACATGACCATGGATTCGACCGTGGCCGGCGTCTCGCGCATTGGTTTCTCCACGAGCGGCAGACTCTCGAACGTCCTGACCATCATGGAAGATACGAATACGGAGCCGGTGTTGCGCGTCACCAGCGACGGTAGTCCGGGCTACCTCCGAGCCATGGCGTTTCTCGCATACCGGCAGTCTGAATGGATGGATACTTCGCATCGGGAAGACGTCTGGCCTGAGCAGAACCGCCTGATCGGCCGGCTGAATGTCTTCCGCCTGAGCAACGGGGAGGCCGCCAGGGAGATGACCATCCGTCACGACTCCGTCGTGATCGACGCCATGTTCACACCGCTGGGGGCCTGTTCCATCGAAGCCCCGTTTCCCAGGCTCATGCGTGATGATGACGACGGCACGATCAAGCCCTTCGATGCACGCAGCAATTTGACGTACCGGGTGGGCTACACGAATTCGCTCGGCGGCAATCCGCCGGCCGCCGACACGATGCGGCGGATGCTCAATCTCCCCCCGCTGTTGGATCGTCGTATCCGGCAGCTTGCCGTCAAGGTCTTCCGGGGCTGCAACACAACAGCCCAGAAGATCGAGGCTGTTACCAGGTACTTTCAGACGAACTACACGTACTCGCTTGGGCTGGAAGCCCCTATCGACCAGGACCGCCTGACGTACTTCCTCACGGAGGCGTCCACCGGGTATTGTGAGTACTTTGCCTCCGGGGCGGCCATTCTGTTGCGCCTGGTGGATGTCCCCACCCGTTATGTCACCGGCTTTCTCGTGACCGAAAGAGGCGAGGACGGCGAGTCGTGGGTCGCGCGGAACATGGACGCCCACGCCTGGGTCGAGGCATGGGACCAGGAGAACAATACGTGGGCCATCGTCGAGGCCACGGCACAGGAGGACCTGGCGGACGATTCGTTGGCCAATCCATCGCTGGAAAGCGGTGGTGGCGGTCGCGTGCTTCTGGCCCGGTTCATCCAGGCCGTGTACGACTATGGTCTGCTCGGCGTGCTCGGCTGGTTTTTCGACGTCTACAGCCTGCAAACCGCCGTCACGGTGTCGTTGGCATTCCTCGGGGCGGCCGTGTCTCTGGCCCTGCTGCGCCGCTACCGTCGATTGCATGGCGCCAGGGGATACAGGGTCGCCCGAAACCCGGAGTTGCTGGCCTTGCACAGGATGCTGGCGGCCATGGATCGCAAGGTCAAGTCGGCGGGCGCCCGCCGCCGACCCCACGAGACGCTGCACGCCTTCGCCGACCGTTTGAGAGTCCACGGAGACGATGAACAGGCGGGAGGCCCCGCCAGCCCGAAACCTCCGGCTTCATTCCCTGACTGGTACCTCGCTTACGCCCGCCTCCGCTACTGCGGAACGATCACCCCGAACCGTCTCTACGACCTCCACCGACTCGCCCAGAAAGTGCGGACCCCCCCATAGCGCGGGGACTCGGGGCGAGAGCATTTCTGTGGAATAATCGCATTGTGCCGCTCGTCGTTCTACATAACTTGGACGGCAGGTCTGCGCCGTCGCGCATGGCATCGTCTCCCTTGGTGCGAAAGTACGCATGCGGGGAATGGTTTTGGGATTTACGTTTCACATGTTGCGGTCTATGATTAAGAGTTCCCTGTGGCTGGGCCAAAATAGGCAAAATGTCGATTGGAAACAGTAAATCCGAAGGGACGGTTGGAAAGACACATGAAGAAGTTGGTCCTCGGGGTTGTCGTCGTCGCGGTGGTAGGACTGGTTGTGTGGCAGGCGCATCGGCGGATCGTCGCCGCCGGCGGTCAGAAGGGGCCACAGCGCGCGGGGGCGCCGGTGGCGGTTGAGACGCAGCCGATTCGCAAGGGCGAGATCCGTGATATCGGCGTCTTCACCGGCTCGCTGGTGCCTAAGTCGCAGTTCGTCGTTGCCCCGAAGGTGACCGGCTGGCTCAAGGAGCTTCTGGTCGATATCGGCGACGGCGTCGGCCGTAACCAGATCGTCGCAGTGCTCGATGATGAGCAGTTCACCCGCCAGGTGCAGCAGGCGACGGCCGAGCTCCAGGTGGCCAGGGCCAACGTCGAGAATTCCAGCAGCGATCTGGATCTGGCCAAACGCGAGTACGAGCGGGTCACGGCCCTTCGCGAGAAGCAGATCGCCTCGGCGGCGGAGCTGGACACGGTCTCGGCTGCCTACAGCTCCGCCCAGACCCGGCTGAAGGTGGCCCAGGCTCAGGTCGAGCAGAAAGAGGCCGCGTTGAAAGTGGAGGAGTTGAAGCTCTCCTACACGAAGGTCCAGGCATTCTGGGAGGGCGGCGATCCGAACCGCATTGTGGGTGAGCGATTTGTGGATGAGGGGGCATTGGTCTCGATCAACCAGCCGATCGTGTCCATTCTCGAGAACAATCCGCTGACGGCCGTGGTCTTCGTGATCGAGCGGGATTATCCCAAGATGACCATCGGGCAGGCAGCGACGGTTACCACGGACGCCTACTCGGGCAAGACCTTTGTGGGCACGATCCGACGCATCGCGCCGTTGCTCAAGGAGAGCTCTCGCCAGGCCCGCGTCGAGATCGAAGTTCCCAACGTCGATCACCTGCTCAAGCCGGGCATGTTCGTGCGGACCCGCGTGGAGTTCGACCGGCACGACGATGCCACACTGGTCCCTATCACTGCGCTGGTGCGAAGGGCCGGCAAGGAGGGGATCTTCCTTCTGGAGAAAACAGCGGCCGCGGACGCCGGATCGCAGACGCCCGGTGGTCCCGGCTCCCAACCGGCGGCTTCTGCCTTCCAGGCCCGCTTCATCCCGGTGACCACAGGAATCGTCGCCGGACAGGTGGCGGAGGTGGTCGAGCCCTTGATTTCCGGCGTGGTTGTAACGCTCGGCAACCATCTGTTGGAGAACGGTTCGCCCGTGATCTTGCCCAAGTCGTTGCCTGCGGCTGACGCCGAACGACGGGCGACCAATGGCGGGACCCAGGCGGGGGGCTCACGATGAGAATCTCGCAGCTCTCCGTGCATCGGCCGATCTTCACGATCATGGTGGTCTTGATTGTGATCGTTCTCGGCGGTATTTCGCTGCTTCGGCTGCCCATCGACCTGATGCCCGATATCTCATACCCAACCCTGAGCATCTCCTGCACGTATGAGAACGCCGGCCCCGAGGAGGTCGAAGAGTTGATTACCCGCCCGATCGAGCAGGCGATGAGTGCCGTGCCGGGCGTGGAGGAGCTTACTTCCACGTCCGTCGAGGGGCAGGGCAACGTGCGCGTGACCTTCACATGGGGGACTGACCTCGACACCGCCGCCAATGACATCCGAGACCGCCTGGATCGAGTGATGCAGCGGTTGCCGGACGAGGCCGACAGGCCCACGCTGCGGAAATTCGATCTGGCGAGCTTTCCCATCCTGATCCTCGGCGCATCGAGCCGGCTCGATCCCGTGCAAACCCGCCTGATCTTGGAGGACCAGGTGAAGTATCGCCTCGAACGAGTCCCCGGCGTCGCGGCGGTGGATATCTTTGGTGGCCTGGAACGCGAGATCCACGTCAGCCTCGATCCCGCCAAGATCAACGCCCTGGCGATTCCGCTCGATCAGATCGTCTCGCAGGTCCGCGACGGCAACGTGAACATCCCCGCCGGGACCATCGAGAGGGGAAATTTCGAGATCACGATCCGCACGCCCGGCGAGTATACGGACCTCCGGCAGTTACGGGACACAGTGGTCGCAGTGCGCCAGGGCGTCCCGATTCAGTTGAAGGAAGTTGCCAGCGTCGAGGACTCCTGGCAGAAGATCACCCGGATCGTGCGGGTGGACGGCGAACCGGGCATCCGACTTGCCGTGAGCAAACAGTCCGGCAAGAACACGGTGGACGTGGCCCGCGGGGCCCTGACGGAGCTCGACCGGATCAACCAGGATATCCCCCAGATCCGGATCGTTCCCATCATCGACACCTCGAACTACATCCAGCGGTCGATCCGAAACGTTGGCAGTTCCGCCGTCTACGGCGGCGCGCTGGCCATCGTCGTCCTGCTGCTGTTTCTCCGCAACGTTCGAAGCACAGTCATTATCGCCGCCGCGATCCCTGTCTCCATCATTGCGACCTTTGCCCTGCTGTACTTCGGCAATCTCACCCTGAACATCATGACGTTAGGCGGACTGGCGCTGGGGATCGGCATGCTGGTCGACAACGCGATCGTCGTGCTCGAGAATATCTACCGCATCCGCGAGCGGGGCGAATCCCAGGAGCGGTCTGCGATAGACGGCGCGGGCGAGGTCACGGCGGCTGTCATTGCCAGTACGCTGACGACGATGGTTGTCTTCCTGCCATTGGTGTTCATGCGGGGCATGTCCGGCGTGATGTTCAAGCAACTCTCCATTGTGGTCACCTTCTCGCTGATGTGTTCGCTGGCGGTGGCGTTGACCCTGGTGCCTATGCTCTGTGCGAAAGTCCTGTCCACGGGTTCGCAAAGCGGCATCGGCAAACGGACGTTCAGTCGGCGGATGTATGACGCGAGCGGACGGTTCCTCACGGGCCTGGAGAACGGCTACAAAGATGTCCTTCACACGGCGCTGCGGCACCGCGTCCTGGTGGTCGTGGCCGCTGCAGCGATCCTGGGGGCGACCCTGACACTGGCGCGGTACCTCGGCGCCGAACTGATGCCCAGCACGGATGAAGGCGAGGTCCGCGTGGAGGTGGAGATGGAGGTAGGCACGCGGTTGGACCTGCTCGACAGCAAGTTCCGGGTCATCGAGGAGATCGTCAAGCAGAACGTGCCGGAGATCCGCAACGTCGTCGTCAACGTGGGTGGCTCCCGATGGTATGGCGGGGGCGGCCATACTGGCGACATCCGTATTGCCCTGGTGTCGCAGTCCCAACGGACGCGCTCCAGCCAGCGAATCGCCGACGATCTGCGGAAGAAGCTCAGCGGTATCCCCGGCGTTACCGTCCGGACCCGGGCCGGGCAGGGGCTGTTCATCATGCGGATGGGCACGTCTGAGGCCAACAAGGTCCTGGTCGAGATTCGGGGCCACGATTTCAAGACGGCCGACCTGCTGGCCCAACGAGTCCAGGGGATCGTGGACGGCGTCGATGGCGTCGCCGACACGCGGCTTAGCCGGGACCCGGGCGGCCCGGAAGAGTTGATCAACATCGATCGCCAGAAGGCGGCGGACATGCACCTGACCGTCTCGCGAATCGCCAATGCCCTCCAGACGATCCTCTCCGGCACTCGGGCGGGTTATTACCGCCAGGCCGGCGACGAGTTCACGATTCTCGTCAAGCTCCGGGATGCGGAAAAAGCCGACCTGCGGGATATTCTCGACCTGACTCTGACGAACTCCGACGGCAATCCGGTGGTCCTGCGCAACGTTGTGGACGTCGCGCCTCGAAGCGGCCCCGTACTCATCGAGCGAAAGGACCAGGAGCGCATCATCACGGTCACTGCCGAGATCAGCGGCAGAGACATGGGCTCCGTGATTGACGATATTCGCGAGAAGCTGCGTTCGGTCCCTGTGCCTTCGGGCTTCAGCATCGGCTTCGGCGGCGACTACGAAGAGCAGCAGAAATCGTTCCGCGAGTTGCTGTTCAGTTGTATCCTGGCTCTCGTGCTCATCTACATGGTGATGGCCTGCCAGTACGAGTCGTTGCGAGACCCGTTCGTTGTGATGTTCTCGGTGCCGCTGGCCGCCATCGGCGTGATTCTGATGCTTTTCTTTACCGGGACGACTTTCAACATCCAGTCGTTCATCGGGTGCATCATGCTCGGCGGCATCGTGGTGAACAACGCGATTCTGCTGGTCGATCACACGAACCTCCTGCGCCGCCGGGACGGGATGCCGATCCGTGAGGCGATCGAAGAGGCCGGCCGTCGGCGTTTGCGGCCGATCCTTATGACCGCCATGACCACGATCATCGGCCTGGTGCCGCTGGCGCTGGGGCTGGGCGAAGGCGGCGAGGCCCAGGCCCCCATGGCCAGGGTGGTCATCGGTGGGCTGGTCAGTTCGACCCTGATCACGCTGGTGTTCGTGCCCGTCGTGTATTCGATCTTCGAGCGCCACGCGTGGCGCACGGAGGCCCGCGACCAGGGCCGTGCAAAAACCACTTCAAATGGGTAGTTTTTGAAAGATCCTATGGTGATCGAGAATCTGTCTGGCATGATTTGCCGCGTTGTGTGCGCGGTCCGTCTGTTCCTCGCTGTCTCATCGTCAGCGACCGCCGCGGAGCCTGCGCCGGGTCCGCCGGCTGCGGTCGAGGCCGCCGCCGTTCAGCAGGTCGATCCGCTGAAGGTCGATATCGAGCGGGCTATCATGCTCGCCATGGAAAACAATCGATCGCTCATTGTCCAGAAGATGAGTCCCGATATCATCCGAACGGTCGAACAAGAGGAGCGGGCGGTCTTCGATTCCACTCTTACCGGCCAGGCGTCCCAGAGGCGGGCCGTCGCCGATAGGCTCTCCCGTGCGGGCTCCGGTATCGAGAGTTCCATCACGGATACCGCGACGGGCGTGATCTCGCTGGAGAAGCTGTTTCCAACCGGTACCGCTTTGGGGCTCTCCGCCAGCACCAGTTACACCGATTCTTCGCTCTACAGCGACACGTTCGTCTCCAATCGGCTCGGTGTCTCGGTCACGCAGTCACTGCTGCGGGGCAAAGACGTCCGCGTGAACCTGGCGCGCGTCCATCAGGCGGGGATCGACATGCAAATCTCCGAGTACGAGTTGCGGGGATTCACCGAGGTGCTCGTGCAGGCGGTGGAGGAGGGTTTCTGGGACTATGCCCTGGCCAGGAGGCAGATCGAGATATACACGAACTCGCTGAGCCTTGCCCAGCAACAGATGGATGAAGCCCAGGAGCGCATCAAAATCGGGACGCTCGCGGAAACCGAGCTGGCCGCGGCCAAGGCGGAGGTCGCACTGCGGCGAGAGAACCTGATCAACGCACGCAGCAACACAACCATCAGGCGACTGAACCTCCTGCGACTGCTCAACCCCTCGGAGACTGTCAACTGGGATACCGACGTTGTTCTCGAATACCTGACCGAGTTGCCGGATGTTTCGCTCGATCCCGTCGAGGCCCATGTGGAGGTGGCCCTGAAGATGCGCCCCGACCTGAACCATGCCCGCCTGCTGATTCGACGGGGTGAGTTGGATGTTGTGCGGACCCGCAACGGCCTGCTCCCGAGGCTGGATGCATTTGTCAACTACGGCAAGAGTGGCTACGCAAGGACCTTCTCCGAGGCGACCGACGAGCTGGATGGCATGAGCTACGACGTCGAGGCCGGCCTGATGTTCGAGTTTCCGCCGAGCAACCGTGCGGCCAAGGCCCGCCACAGTCGCGCGGTCATCACGAAACAGCAATCGATCAAAGCCCTGGAGAACCTTGTGCAGCTTGCCCAGGTGGATGTCCGTTCGGCGTACGTCGAGGTGGCCCGCACGCGCGAGCAGATCACGGCTACCGCCGCCACGCGCACGTTCCAGGAGGAGAAGCTCCGTGTTGAAACCGAGAAGTTCCGGGTGGGCAAGTCCACGTCCTTGCTCGTTGCCCAGGCGCAACGAGACCTTGTCGCCAGTCAGATCGCCGAGGTTCAGACGGTCGTCAATTACTTGAGAGCCCTCGTTTCGCTGTATCGGCTGGAGGGTTCGCTGCTTCATCGCCGGGGCATCGCGGCCCCCGGCGCCGAGCCCATCGATCTCGACGCCGGACAGTAACATCAAGGCCGATGAAAGGTGCAAGCCATGAAGATCGAATGGAGTCGCCGTCGATTCTTGAAGGCCGCAGGGGGAACCGCCGCGCTGGTTCTGCCGCCTGTGCAGTCGGTTGCCGCCGAAGCCGGCGCGAGCGAGCTGGGGGCGAAGCTGTCGGGAGAGTGGCTCGATCCGCCGCACGAATTCTCGCAGGTCCCGTTCTGGTTCTGGAACGACGATCTGTCGGAGGCGGAGGTGCTGCGGCAGATTGAGGACTTTCAGGCGCATGGGGTCCATGCCTTTCTGATCCATCCTCGGGCCGGGTTGCCGAAGAGCATCCCGTGGCTGGGCGAGCGGATGATCGGTTTCATGCGGTTCGCCATCGAGCGGGCCGCCGAGCGGGACATGTGGGTGATCCTCTACGACGAAGGGATGTACCCGAGCGGATCGTCGAGCGGACAGGTCGTCGCGGAAAACCCGGCCTTCCGCACACGGGGTCTGATCTGCGTCGATCTCGATGAAGCCGAGCCGCAGACTGAGGTTCAGGGCGTGCGGATTGGTGCCGGCCGTGAGCTCGAGTTGACGGCTGGGCAGAACCTCGTCGCCGTCGTACGTCGCAAGAACGGGCATCACATCGCCGTCGTGGATAGAGCGGCCCGCGAGGGGCGCTCGGTGATTCGAGGTTTGCACTTCATGCAGGAAGACCCTCCGCGCCGGCCCGACCGTCGGGAAGTGCCGGAGAACCAGCCGCCGGGCGCGGACATTCTGAACCCGGAATCGGTCGCCTGCTTTATCCGGCTGACATACCAGAAGTACTACGATGAGTTCGGCAAGCACTTTGGCAAGACCGTCAGGGCGATCTTCACCGACGAGCCGTCGCTGTTGGCTCGCGGAGGCGAACGGGGCATGGTTCCAGGGACTACGGGCATCCTCGAACACGTCAATGCCTTCCTGGGCTACGACTTCACGCCGCGCCTGCCGGCACTGTGGTACGACGACGAGCCCGATGCCTTGCTGCACCGCCGCAACTACAGCCGCGCGGTCGAGGCCCGCCTGGAGCAGACGTTCTACCGTCCGATCTCCGAATGGTGCCAGACCCATGGGATCTGCCTGTGTGGCCATCCCGCGGGTGGGGATGACATCGGCCCGCTGCGACACTTCCATATCCCCGGTCAGGATATCGTCTGGCGGTACGTCGAGCCGGACAGGCCTTCGGCCCTCGAAGGCGAGCAATCCACGCAGGCCAAGTGCGCCTCCTCGGCCATGATCCACCTGGGACGCCGGCGGAATCTGAACGAGTACTGTGGCGCCTTCGGGCACAGCTTTACCTTCGAGGAGATGAAGTGGCTGGCGAACTGGCTGCTCGTTCGTGGCTGCAACATGCTGGTGCCGCATGCGTTTTACTATTCGATTCGCGGCCCCCGCATCGACGAGCGGCCGCCGGACGTCGGGCCCAATAATACCTGGTGGCCCCAGTTCAAGCCCTTTGCCCAAGCGACCTCGCGGTTGTGCTGGCTCAATACGGACAGCACCCACGTCTGCGATCTGGCCATCCTGGGTTTGAACGACTGGCTGCCGTGGCGGGCGGCCAAGGTATGCTTCCAGAACCAGCGCGACTTCAACTACCTCGAAGCTCGGCATCTATGGGAGGATGCCCGAGTCGATGCCGACGGGATTCACATCTCGGGCATGCACTACCGGGCGTTGATTCTCGAAGAGGCCCCGCCGGCCAAGGCGACACCCGCGATTGAGACGCTCGCGAAAGCGGGGCGGATCATTCGTTGGGATGAATCGATGGACGCCGACGCACTTATGGTTATGATCGACAAACTGATCTCGCCGGACGTACGGGTTGTTCCGCAGTCACCGAACCTACGGGTACGGCACGTGCGCAAAGGCGACAAGAATTACTACCTGCTCTTCAACGAAGGGGCCGGCGATCTCGAATGCCGCCTGACTCTGTCTGCCAAGGGCCGACGAGTCCTGCTGGACCCGGTCGGCGGACAGAGCGAAAGGCTGGCGAATGACAGTCCCCTGCACTTGGCGGGGCACAAAATGCACGTCCTGGTTGTCGAGAGAGCGTAAGGCCGGAGCGGTGTGCGGAGCACACCCTACCGCTATCGCCGCGCCGGGAGGTTCTCGCGAGTCCGGTGACGCTGAGGGTTCATCGTGCAGGGCGTCAGCGGTAGGGCGGGCTCTGCCCACCGATTCGAGTCACCGCGGCAGTCTCTGCTCGTACATTCTGTAAAGCAGCGGGCGCATGCCGATCTGCTCATAGACTCGCTGGGCGACATGGTTGGAGTGCTCCACGTAGAGGCGGATGCCGCAGACGTTGGGCCGCCGAAGGGCTTCCGTCTTGACGAACTCGTGTAGTTTGCGAAAGACGCCTTGCCGGCGCAAGGGTGGCCGGATGTAGAGGCTCTGAATCCACCAGAACTGGCCGCACCGCCAGTCGCTCCATTCGAACGTGATCATCAGGCATCCCGCCACCTGGCCGTTGCTTTCGGCCACAACGTAGAAACCGTGCTCGGGATTGTCGAGGACCGCCTGGACACCCCGGGTTAACGTGTCTTCGGACAGCCGTGTCTGCTCGATCTCCCAAGCCATGGCCATGTTCATCTCGGCAATGGCCGCGACATCCTTGGATTCGGCGATTCTGATTCGTATATCATGTTCCATCGATTGTTCCTCGGGGGGCCATTGCAGTCTGCGCCGCCATGAGCGGTACGATCAGTCTTCATAGGCTTCGCTCAGCCAGACAACCGGCAGAAAAAGCCATTGGTTTTTCTTGGTGCCCGGCTCGAAGGCCAACTCTCCATCCCGCTCTCTCAGCACCTTGATCCCCCAGTTCCCTTTGCCTCGGCCGGTTTGTCGCTCTTTCGTTAGGAATCCTTTGAGTGCGGGCGTCGGAACGTGGCACCTCTCGCCCGTGTCGTTCCTGACAAACTCGACCGCTTCATACAGGTCCATCTTGTTCAAAAACACGGGATTGATGTCCCACCAGTAGAGGAAAAGTTTGCCGTCATACCGTCGGCTGGTCTTCTCCAGGACCGGAGAAGCGACCTCGCCGAGATCACCGATGCCGGCCTCGCACAGACTATCCTTGTGATGCTCGATGTGGCAACCAGGGTGCATCAGGGTGCAATTGTCGAGGCTGTATCCACGGCTGCCATCGCGCCGATGCAGATGGACTCCTGCTCCGCTCTCAAAGGGCTTGTTGCAGTGAGGACACAGCTTCTGGGCCTGGAGCAAATCCCGCTTGATCTGTGTCTTGGTCTTGCGTTCATCCAGTTGCAGCCGGGCGAATACGAAGCGGTTGGCATAGAACCACTTGTCGGGGTTATTCCCTGCGTGGTCTCTGATTGCCTTGCGTGTCCTGTTGAGAATCTCCTGTGGTTCCATAAAAGGCCCTCCGCAAACACGCCATCGTGCGTTGGCTGTTCTCCTGTGATCGATACTCAACGCAATCTGCGTCGCAATTGATCCAGCAGTTCCGTGACCAGTCTGGCGCGTGCTGCCTCACCCGTGCCGGAAAGACGGACGGGCCGGCTCTCCACGCAGCCATCGGGGAATCGGAAGGCGACCTCCACGAAGGAATTGCCCTGTGCATCCCGCCGAGGTTCGCCGGTCGTGATGACCCATTGGCTTGCTGCAGCCGCAGCGGCCTCGCGAGCCAACTGTTCGACGCTATTGGCCGTCTCGCTGGTTTCACCGGATTGCCGATGCGCTCCGAGCATCTGGTGTAGCCTGCTTGTCGTCGGTGCGATATAGGCGCCGAGCAGGACTTCGTGCGTCCCTTCCGCCCCGTTGAGCGCTGCGGCGAGTGCTCCGCCGCTGCCCACCTCGGCGAGTGTCAGTGTGGCCCCGCGCGCTTCCAGCAGCTTCATCACGTGAGTCTCCAGCGACGTGGTTTCGTTCCTCGCATAGATGGAATCGCCCAGGTGCTCGGCGATCTTGTCTCCCAGGTCCTTGAGCCTGGCGCGGTCTTCGGGGGTGTCTCGCGGCAGGGAAAAGGTGAAATCGACCCGGCCGCCTTCGAACTGCGACGACGTGGTGATGTCCACAGGCAGGGTGATGTGGTCCTTGACCGTCTGGTCGATCTGCGACTGGCCGAGTCCGACGAACCGCAGGGTGATCGACGCGCCGGGCAGATGCGTGCCGAAACGCCGGCTCAGGTAGGGCGCCAGCTCATCCCGAACCATCGGTTGCAGCTCTCGCGGCGGGCCCGGCAAGGCGACAATCACATGGCGTTCCATCTCGAACACGAGTCCCACGGCAGTTCCATTGGCGTTCTTGAGATACGTGCCTCGTTCCGGCGTCTGCGTCTGGCGGCGCAGATTCGGCCGCAGTTCATCCGGCGAGACGTTGAACCGCCGGACCATGGCGGCGAGGACATCCGGATGCTCCTGCAAGGCAATCCCCGTGAAATCCCGCAGCGCCTCGCGCGTGATGTCGTTGTCCGTGGGGCCAAGTCCGCCCGTGACGATGACCAGGGCGGCCCGGTCCACGGCGAATCGCAGACCCTCCTTGACATCCGCCTGCCTGTCGTCCACGCTCATCGAGCCGACGCACTGCAGGCCCAGCGGCCGCAGGGTTTTTGTGATGAAGAAGGTGTGCCCGTCTGCATAGGCCCCGGCGAGCAGTTCCCCGCCCGTGACGACGATCATATATCGCACGGGCGACCCGACAGAATCCTCCGCCGGCGGCGCTTGGGATAGCACCACCGGTGAAACCATCGACAGCCACAACAGGACGATCTGCCATGAGGCGCAGCCATTCCTTCTCATTCGACTTGCTCCCAACACTCCCAAAACCCGAGTCAAGGACGAGGATATGCGGGCAGCCGGCGAGCCCGAATCCGTCAAATCGCGACGATTTGATGCCGCCCGGACACGTAGTCTCATCCTTGTCTGGTCCGCCTGCAAGTTTCAATCGGAAAATTGGAAAAACGGTGGAAGTTTCCGGGCGAATCTGCCACAATATCTCGACATGCCGCTGATTCGCTGGCGGGTGGTTAAGCAACCTGAATCGGGGCCTTTGAGGCCTGTAAGGAGTGGCGACCGTGAGTGAGCAGATGAATCGACGAGAGTTCCTGGGCGTGGGTGCAGCGGGAGCAGGGGCGGTGTTGCTGGGTACGCAGTTGGCGGCAGCCCAGGACCAGGGGGCGAACTGGCCGCCGAAGATGCCGCCGGTCAAGATCTACAAGGTGTTCATCGGGCGGACGGGCGGGATCTACCTGTCCCGGCCGACCGACGAGGTCGAGAAGTTCAATCGCTACTTGGCCAATCTTGAGTACAAGCTCGGCGACGTCAAGTTCATCGGCGGCGACCTGGTGCCTCCCACGGAGGTGGAGCAGGTGCTGCCAAAGCTGGCTGGGGCTGACGCCGTGCTGCTGTTCCACCTCTCCGCCCACGGCGGCGACGCACCGCTGGCGGCTATGACCAAGATCATCGACATCGGACTGCCGACGGCGGTCTTCTCGCAGCCGTTCAGCGGGCATGGCTGGATGTACTTTCCCGCCTGGCAAAAGCAAGGCAAGAAGGTCATGCTGCTGCCTTCCAGCGACTGGGGCGAGTTGGACAAGGCGGCCTGCCTGCTCCGCGTCAAGTCGCACATGGCCAAGACGCGCATCCTCGTCATTCGCGGACCCGTGGGCTCGGCCGCCGCGTGCTCCGCCGAGCAGGTCAAGGCCAAGCTCGGCACCGAGATGATCCCCGTCACCGTCGAGGAGACCCTCAAGGCCCACGAGGCGGTCAGCCTCAAGGACGCAGAGGCCGAGGCGCAGCAATACTGGTTCAGCAAGGCCAAGAAGATTGTCGAGCCGACGAAGGATGAGATCATTAGTGCAACCCGGTACTATCTGGCCGTCAAGAACCTCATGATCGAGAAGGGAGCGCACGCCGTTACCAGCTCCAACTGTATGGGCGCGCCGGCCAAGGGGTGCCTGGCGTTCAGCAAGCTGGGCGACCTGGGTCTCGTCGGCGCCTGCGAGGGCGACATGGACTCGACGCTGACTATGCTCATGTTCAACTACGCCTTCGGTGTGCCGGGATTCATCAGCGACCCGGTCTTCGACATCTCCTGCAACGCCTTGATCCACTTCCATTGCACCAGCGCCACGAAGATGGCCGGTCCGGCGAGCAAGCGGCTACCGTTCTCGATCCGCACGCAGAGCGACAGCGAGCAGGGCGTGGCCCTGGACGTCGAGATGCCCATCGGGCAGGCGGTCACATGCGCCAAGTTCGTCAATCTCGACACGATGGTGATCTCGACCGGCGAGATCTTCAAGATCACGCACGACGAACTCGGGTGCCGGACCCAGTTCTGGACCAAGGTCAAGGACGCCAACAGCATGTTCCGCAACTGGGGCGCCGGCGTTGTCGAAGGCGGCGTCATGACGCTGCTCCATCGCGTCGTCTTCTTCGGCGACCACATGCAGAGCATAGGCGACCTCGGTAGTCTCATGGGCTTCAAGATGGTCGAAGAAGCATAGAAGGATAAATCCGAAGTCCGATGCTCGAAGCGTGAAACAAATTCAAAGGCTCAAGGTCCCAAATCCAAAACGAGGGCCCGGCATGGCACTATGCCGGGCCTCTTCGGATTCTGGGCCTGTCTCGGGCATCACATGTAGGGTATACGCATCACGTACCGCTCGATCCTGAGCGACTGGGTCGCCGCTCAGTCTTCCCCTCGTCGAACCGGACGGGCGGGTTTCCCGCATCCGGCTCTCACGGATCGTTTTTCGTTCGGCGATCACGAGCTGCTATGGCAGCGTCGTCAATTGGGACTTCGAGCACACTTGGATGATCTCCGAAGGCAAGGATTACCCACGCCTGGGATCGGAAGGGGGAGGCGCATTCACGTGCAAAGTGCAACACGACAACTCGCGGTCATCGTGAGCGATCCGGTAGCCCAGTGACATTCGAGGCACTGGGGACTCTGCTCCCCCCAGGCCCCCCGGGATTCTTCCCATTGAGCCAGAGACCGGATAGAGGGTAAGGCGACGCGGGATAGACACAACGTCGCCCCTGCCCCTGGGCCATGGCAGTGCCCGGGTCGCCTCCTCGTCCAATTTGACCCGGTTTTTGCCTTGACAGGAAGGTGGATAGTATTGTACATATCATGTTGGTGAAGCTTGTGCCTGCGTGGTCGGGCGTTTGCAGTCTAAGCCCATCCAGCCGGTACAATTTTTGGGATCCTTCGATCGAGGAGGAATGATTGCATGCTATGCGGGGCATAGGGTCTTGAGGGACGGCTTTTTGCTTTGCAGTTCAGATATAGGCATTTCAGCTAATGGCTCACATTGCTTTTTTGAAGGAAGGAGGCACTGCCAAGTCGTACACAGTTATCCGGGGCGAAGACGGTAGAGGAAGCGTGCAGTTCACTCTCGGTCGCTTTGGCGTGTGGCCAGGGCACAACTTTCAATTGAGATGACTTCTGGTGAGGAGGATTGTCATGTGTAAGAAATGGATCTATTGGGCTTCGTTTATCGTGGTGCTCAGCTTAGCTTTCGCCAGTGGAGCAAAAGCTGCCGACCCCAATCTGGTTGGGTGGTGGCCCTTGAATGAAGGCGCCGGGGATGTTGTTCTGGATTTGTCCGACAGCGGCACAACCGGCACGATCCAAAACCCCACGGGAGGGCTGGGGCTGGACGGCTCAGTCTGGGTCGAAGACGCCGAACGGGGCATGGTCCTGAGCTTCAATGGCGTCAACGGCACCGGGGCCTGCGTCACTACCGGCGTGACGATCCCCGCCATGGACCTCACGACGGACTTCACGTGGATGTTCTGGTGCAAGCAGGACGCGAGCCAAGGGATCACTGTGGCGACTGGGGGCAATGACGTCATCCTGGGCAACCGCTACGGCGGGACGGCCTCGCCCCTGCAATTCGTTAAGTTCACCCCGACGAATTTCGAGTTCTACAACGGCGACAACACCAACTTCATCACCTACCCGGAGCCGATGCCGTCCAGCGTATGGGTCCACAACGCGACCGTGAAGGACGGCGACAAGCTCACCTACTATCGCGACGGCTTCGAGGTGCGCTCGATCACGCTCACCAAGACAGTGGATGCCAACCCGTTCTACATGGGCGCCGATGGCTACAGCGGCGTACAAGAGGCCTGGTGCGGCTGCCTGAGCGACGTGCGGATCTACAATAAGGCCGTGACGAGACTGGAAATCCTGGCTGCCATGGCGGGCGTCGAGCGGATCGACATGGAGGTCGGCTATGCCCTGATACCCCCGGAGATCGACGGCGAGGCCGATGCCATCTGGTCGGTCGCCTCGGCGCAGTCCTTCGTCCCTCTGGCCGATCCGGCCGATGGCTCCGGCACCTGGAAGGTGCTGTATGATGCGGAGAATCTCTATGTTCTCGTGGAGGTCACCGACGACAGCCTGCAAAATGATTCGGCCGCTGCCTGGCAGGACGACAGCGTCGAAGTCTACTTCGACGGCGGCAACACCAAGCTGACCACCGCGCTGTCCGGAGACGATCACCAGTATACGTTTGGGTGGACGGCGGACGACATACAGGGAACCAACATTGCAGGATATACCGAAGGGATTGAACAGGGTCAGGTGACCACCGCAACCGGCTGGTGTATCGAGATCAAGATGCCGTGGGCGTCCTTGCTGGGGGACCCGAACGCTGCCCCTGAGGCCCGCGACCTGATCGGCATTGACTGTTACTACAATGACGACGACGACGGCGGCGATACGCGTGAAGGCAAGATGCTCTCATTCTCCGCCGTGGAGGGCTGGAACGACGCCTCGCAGTGGGGTACGGCCATCCTGGCAGCCGTTCCAGGTGTCGTGGATCCGAACATGAACGGCCTGGTGGCCCGCTACGCCTTCGAGAACGACGTGAACGACAGTTCCGGCAACGGCTTCAACGGCACGATCGTCGGCAATCCGACCTTCGTGGAAGGCCCAGCCGGCTACGGCATGGGAATGGAATTCGACGGCGAGTCCTACGTGGACGCTGGCAAGGACGCCGCCCTGGATCTCACGAGTGCCCTCTCGATCTCGATCTGGATCAGACCGGGCACGGACGGCAGCATAGAGACTGCGCCGTTGAGCAAGGCGGATGCCACAGCGGGCTGGAGCTGGCAGCTCCGATACGGCTGGTTCACGGCGAAGCCGACGACCATGGGATTCCAGTTCAATGAAACCGATGGCAGCAGTGCATGGGTCTTCGTCAATCAGGCTCTGGCGGTGGGCGAGTGGTGTCATATCGCCGGAACCTATGATGGCACTACGCTGAAATGCTATCTGGATGGCGTGAAACGGGATTCGGTGCCCCTCGCGGGCATCGTCGGGAGTGCTTCGTCCCTGCTGATCGGATCGGACGGATGGAGAAGCGACTGGATCGGCGCCATCGATGAGGTCGCCATCTACAACAGGGCTTTGTCCCCGGAGGAGATTCTCTATCTGGCCGGCTATCGCGTCGAAACCGACGAGTAAGATCTGCTCTTGGCCATAGAGCATGCCCTGGCCGAGATCGCAGACAGTGTCATTCTGGGGCCTATACTGATCCTCTCAGTATAGGCCCTTTTCCTCTGTGCCGAGCATGTTCGACGCATGCAACAAGGGCCGGGGGCTCCGTTTTCCCCCGGCCCGTGCCGAAGTGTGTGTCGCACTTGCCCATCTGGCCCGCAAGCATACAGTAGCACGGGCATCTTGCCCGTGATTTTCAATCCATGGGCGAGACGCCCATGCTACGGAAACGCCCTACGGCCTCACGACCCGGCTGTAGATTCGCACGTCGTCGATCAGGCCGGACCAGAAACTCCCCGATTGCATGCTGCCGCCGCTGCCAAGGATGAATTTGGCCTCCAGCAGGCTTACTTCGCCCAACGCCTCTCTGACGGTCTCCTTGTCATCCACGTACAAAACGCGATCTGCGCCGTCCCACACCAGGACCACACGATGCCACTGCCCATCGGTGACCACCACGTCGGAAAACAGCGGCGTTCCCGCACGATCGGACTTGCTCAAGTCACTCATCAGGCTGCCGTCGATCGAGTTCGTGTACAGCCATCTCGCGCCGCCCTGCAAGGAAAGGATGGCTTGCCCGGGGGCGCCGCCCTTGACCCAGGCAATTACACTGAAGGGCCTGCCCTCGAGATTCACGCCGGAATTGGCAAGCACGAAGTCATCGATCCCGTCGAACGC
>DCUI01000322.1 GCA_002327785.1 Phycisphaerales bacterium UBA2218 | reverse complement strand
CCCACGAATCTTTTCAACGAGGCTCAATACCTGGCGACAATCCGGCAGCCCAAGCCCGATGCCGTCTGGCTGGCCAACGATGGCCTCAAAACCCCACATTGCCAATCCACGAACACGTAGGTCGCCATCCTCACTTAACGGCTGACCTCCTGCGTAAACACAGTGCTAACGTATGGGCGAATCCCCATTCCCGGCTACAGCTCCGTTGCTCGTCCCAGGCGACCATCACTCCGCCGGTCAGTCGCGCCGTTGTGCTTCTGCACCCTGCCCCGCCTCTGCTCGCCGAACCCCGCTCCAAAATAGTCTGTCATGGTCCCGAGTACCCGGCAGCAGCCAGGTGTTCAGCGGGGAAAGTGAGGTAACGAACGGCCGCTGAACCAGTGTATCCGTACTATCCCGAATCACGTGCCTGACCAGGCCACTGCCCTATATGGTTAGGTGAACCTGGCGCGACAGCGGCGAACCGCCTTATACGGCTTTGAGGGATGAGCGTCTTGATTCCGCAGTGTCGCCAACCCCAGTGCGAGATGGTGACATCGTCCGTGGGCGACGGTCTGGCGAATCACCCATCTCGCCACTCTGTGTGGAGGACGAGACCCAGAGACTCGCGTGGAAACAAAAAAGGAGACGCAGGCGACGCATACGACCCGATCACCTCGTCTCCGTGTTGTGTAGTGTCATCAACATTCCTCCATAGTCTTTTGGCAAGACCTATCGTCTACACTCACAACACCAGTACTATACCAAAGAACGACTCTCGCTGTCAAGCATATACTCACCCATTTGCATCTGGGCAAAAAGCCTCCGCGTGGTCCACGGCCTTCTACCCACTTGTAGGTACCGCGCTTGATGGGCCTGGCGTCATGGAGTCGTGAATGACTGCCATCTCTCCCGGGATCTAAGAGACAAGGGCTGGCTGTCGTCTCAACTGCTGGCCTTCGCATGCCCACAGGGAACCGCAAGCCCAGGGTCGCCTCAGCCTTCCTCGACGACCTTCATGCCCATCAATCGGGCGAGGTGGTGTACACTCTGCATGTGGTCGCCATAGACGACGACGCGGTGCAGCAGCGTCATGGCATCCTCAGTCTCAAGCACGCTGCTCCAGTTGGCGGCCATCTTCGCTGCGTCACGGACCTCGGTGACGATCTGGGTACGGCAACCGTGAACCGATTTCTTCGGGACCTCAATGATCTTGCCCGTTGAAACGAGGATTGTATCCAGGTTGACCAGCTTGGAACGGGTGATGGTCTCGCCCACGCGGTACTGGACCTCGGGGACGCAGCCGCTGCCACCCACCTCGGAATGCCCGCGCAGCAGATACGGCGCCTCTTTGCCTTCGGGGCCGTCCATCTTCAGCGGCGCCGTGCAGTGCGCGGTCCACAACGCGTTTCGTGCGGTGTCGAAGGTGGCATTGCCCTGGAAGCCGGGGCGATCCATCGCGTATTGGAACAGGAGCATCGTCAGCAACGAGTCCATATCCCCTTCGCAGGCCGCGGGAATCCCGCGGTCGCGGAGGCGAGCGAAGCCCAGGCACGGGAACCCTTTTGACAACCATCCCATGCAGGTGCCCACCGCAAGCCCCTGAGCCTGCTGTTGCTCGAGAAGACGCTGTAACGCCACACTGACGCGGGCGGCCTTGTTGATGTCCTCTGCGTTTGGCTCGAGAATCTCCTTGGCGTTCCTCGCCCACCAGTCGGCCTCCGCTCGAACGGCCTCGTCTTCCACGGCAGAAGTCATTTCGTCGAAAAGCTTCTCTTCGACGGCTGTGACATCCGCCCCGAGACGCTTCTTGATTTCCTCCGGCGACTGGGCTGGCGCCGTGCCTCGCGCGGGTGGGAAAAGCAGAATCCGAGTCTGCTTCATCATCGGAACGACCCTCAGCAGACGAACGGCTCGTTCGAGTTCATCGTAACTGCCGCTGGCCATTAAAGTGACCCGGTGGCCCTGACGGTGCCAACGGGGAGCATACATCCAATCATGGCCACTGGCCGGCAGCGAGAAGACGACCATGGGATTCGCCCTATCCAGAATCGGCTGAACGACCCTGGTCAGGGCGAAGTTCCGCACGTTGATCGCGAGAACCGGTGCGGCCGGTCCCGCCTTTTCCAGGAGAGCCGCCGTCTCCTCGGCACTGGCCGAATGCCCGATTGTCAGTTCGATGTTCCCCAGCTCCCTTTCCGCTTTGGCCAAACGGGTCTTCATCGCCCCAATCTGTCCGGCGTCAGCTCCCCAATCGCGGTCCCCCGGTGCAGGAACGCCGGTGAAGATGACGCAGATTCGCGACTTGCCCCGCGGTTGGCGAACCGGCGATTGCGAAGCCCATGTGTGCGTCCAAGTTGCACCGGCAAGAATCAATCCGCTGGCCACTCCGGTTCCCAGAAACTCTCGTCTCGTACAGTGCTCACACATGCCAGTACCTCTCGACAAAAAACAATAGCGAATCCCATTTCAACGTGCCCTTCTGACTATAGCACCAGAGCGATGGCGATTCAAGGAAAGAGAAGGCGGAGAACCAGCGGATCGATGGATCAGAGGGGCTGGCAGTCCGCCGTCTCCAAATACGCAGGCTTTGGCCTCGCCGCCCAGACCCGTGTTTGCCGAAACCTCCTCTTGTCCGGCTCACTCTCTGCCAGTACACTGGCCCGTGGCTTCGATCGACATTCAGGAGCATGGACATGACGAAGAGATTGTACCTTTCGAGACGACAGTTCCTTGGAACCGGTTCCATTGCTGTAGGATGCGGCTTGTTGGGATTATGCCACAAGTGGGCCGGTGCAGCGCCCGCCACCCGTGCCCAACCCAATGTTCTGTTCATCGCCGTAGACGATATGAACAACGATCTCGGCTGCTTCGGACATCCATTCGTGAAATCACCCGGTATCGATCGGCTCGCCGAACGCGGGATGCGCTTCGAGCGGGCGTATTGCCAGTTCCCGCTGTGCAGCCCAAGCCGGTCTTCCTTGCTGACGGGGCTGCGGCCGGACAGCACGCGGGTGTTCGACCTGCAGTATCATTTCCGCCAGGACCTTCCCGATGTCGTAACGCTGCCCCAGATGTTCATGAAGAATGGCTACTATGTGGCGCGTGTGGGGAAGATGTACCATTACGGCAACCCTGGCGACATCGGCACCAACGGTCTGGACGACCGGGTCTCGTGGATGGAGCGATTCAACCCGGCGGGACTCGATAAGACCGCCCTTGAGCCGGACATCATGAACTACACGCCCAAACGCGGTCTGGGCTCGGCGATGGCGTTTCTGGCAGACAAGACGGGGACGGATGCACAACACACCGACGGCAAGGTTGCCGACCAGGTGATCCGACTGCTTGAGAAGCACAAGGATGAGCCCTTCTTCATCGGGGCCGGGTTCTACAAGCCGCACTGCCCGTGGGTAACGCCGAAGAAGTACTTCGACCTCTACGCGATGGAACAGATCTCGCTCCCTCTAATCACGCCGCAGACTCCCAATAACCACCCGACGCCCGCCCTGGCCTCGACCAGGCCATGGCCCTATTTCGGCGTCACGGCGGACCAGGCGCGCGAGTGCAAGCGCGCGTACTACGCCGCCATCTCGTTCGTCGATGCCCAGATCGGACGGCTGCTTGACGCCGTCGACCGGCTGGGATTGCGTGAGAACACGATCATCGTATTCTGGAGCGACCACGGCTATCATCTGGGCGAGCACGGGCTCTGGTTCAAGCAGAGCTGTTTTGAGGAATCGGCGCGTCTGCCGCTGATCATCTCCGTGCCAGGCCAGAAGACGGCGGGCCGGGCGAGCTCGCGGCCGGTGGAACTGGTCGATCTGTATCCGACCCTGGCGGATCTGGCTGGCCTGACGCCACCGAGCCATCTCGATGGTTTCAGTCTTCGCCCGCTGATTGAGGATCCCCAGGCCTCGTGGGAACACGCAGCCTACACTCAGGTGCAGCGCGGGGACAACCCGGGCCACAGTGTCCGGACTGAGCAATGGCGGTACACGGAATGGGCCTTCGGCAAGCACGGCGTGGAACTCTACGATCACGACCACGATCCGCAGGAATTGCACAACCTGGCCTCAGATGCGAAGTACGCGGACGTGGTTGCCAGGATGAAGATGCTCCTCAAGCAGACGCACCCGGCGCCCATTCAGGGCGGCGAGGCAGACCCCGGCACAAGGGAGAAGTTCTGCAACTGACGCTTGGTGTGCCAGGCAGCCCTTCTAAGCCGATAAGAAGTTATGAGATCAGGCGTAGATCAGCCGAAGACCAGCCGTAGCCCAGACGCACATGTCTGGCACGCGCCTGGTCACCAATGCTGGTAGGACCGGTCCTCTGCTTCCAATGATGCTGTATGACTTCCAGGTGAACCGTACACCTCTCGGCTGCGGCACCAGCTCTCAGGAGATGCCCACGTACTTGCAGGCGCATCAGATCGTCGAATGACAAGTGAGTAACCTCAGACCTCCTGACATAGCCCCT
>DCUI01000008.1 GCA_002327785.1 Phycisphaerales bacterium UBA2218 | reverse complement strand
CACAAATCACTCAAGAGAGCCAGAAGAAATTCGGCGTGGCGGGCGATGCGTACTTCGAGATCACGCGAGGCCAGGGCCGTCCGCTGCCCAAGAAGGATGCCTCCATCGTCTGCAACGAGCTGCCGGGCACGATGGAAACCGCGATTGAGGAAGTCCGCAGTGCGGCCTTGCCCGTTTTGAAGAAATGGAGTGTGGGCCTCGATACATGGACCACGCTCGGCGAGAAACTGAGCGCCGGCGCGGACGCGTGGACGAGGCTGGGCACGAACCTGGGCGAGTCCCGGGAGCACTTGGATCAACTCATCGCTCGCCTCGATGGTCTTGTCGCCGGTGTCGAGCAGGGCAAAGGCACCGCCGGCAAGCTTCTGACCGATCCCGCCCTCGCGGATGATCTGAAGACCATCCTCGACAAGGGCAACGTGTCCATGGATCAAATCCAAGCCGTTCTGAAAGACGTGCAGCTCGCCGGCGCCCATGTGTCTACGGTCAGCGAGGCCCTGGCCATCGAGGCCAAGGATCTCCCGGGGCTGGTTTTGCAGACGCAACAGACGTTGCACGAGTTGGAGAGACTGGTCGAAGGGGTCCAAAGACACTGGCTGATCCGCAAGTACGTCGAGCAAGCCCAGCCGAACACACGCATCCCACCCAGCGAGGTCGTGCCATGAGGAGGTTCTTCATTGCCCTGACTGTTCTGATGCTGGCCGGTTGCGCCGCTGTGCCGACATCGACCGCTCCAGCGAACGACAAGGAACTGTCCCGGACCAGGGACCTCGCCCGGGCCGCATTCGACGAGGGTGCGACCGCCAAGGCCATTGATCTCTACGCAAAGGCACTGAACCGGGCGCTCGCCATGGACGACGCAACGGAGATCGGCAACGCCGCCTACAATCTCGCCCTCTGCCACATCATCCTGGGGCAACTCGATCAGGCGAGCGCCTCGCTGGCCGAGGCCAAGGCGGCGTTCACGCGCAGCGGAAACAATCCCGCCGACGCGCTGTTGTTGGAGGCGACAGTCGCTCAACGGCAGGGCAAACTGGAACAGGCGCTGTCGCTGGCCGGCCAGGTGCTGTCGGCATCACCGGACGAGAGCCATCGCTTTCAGGTGGCGCTGTTGAAGGGGACAATCGCCTGTGAGCAGGATGACCCGGCGGGCGCCAGGACCGCGCTGGTCGAAGCGGACCAACACCATGTTGCCAGTACCCCTCTGCTGGCCGCCAGGGAACGACTCGCCGGAAACATCCTCTTGCTGGAGAGGAATCCGTCTGAGGCCGCAGCGGCGTTCGATCGTGCAGCGGCCCTGTTCCAGACGGCAGAGCATTATCGCGACATGGCAATCACATTGCGGCGTGCAGGCGAAGCCTATGGGGAGGCAGGCGACATGCAACGCGCGGAGGACCGCCTGTCTCGCGCCAAGCGCAGCCTGGCCGCCCAGGGGGAGAAAGTGGAATGAATTCAGAGCGAGCCGTCCCTCCTCGTCCCGGACGATAGCACGACCCGCCGCGTCACACGTCAGGGCCACCGCGTCACAGGCCTTCCAGCTTTTGCGGCAACCGGATCCCTTTCGGGGGAGTGCGCCCAACCAGATCAGGTAGGGTTACACCCCACAGCCAAGGAACAACCCACGACGTAGTATATCTGCATAGTAGTCTCTTCTGTCCACGCACATATGGAACCAAACAAGACATAGGTGGAGAAAGAGAAGGAATAGGAACATGAACTGGCGGATGTATTTCTTGTTGGCTGTGAGTATCCTGGGTGCAGCGAGTCTCTCCTGCCACGGGCCCGAAACCGGGACCCTCAACCCCAGGATCGCGGCCGAGTTCGACACATCGAGCCCCACCCAAGGCTCTCGGGACACGGAGACTCCGAAGTCGGAGATCAAGGTCCCCGAATCGGACCGTGACCGGGAGTCGCGCATTGAGAAAATGCGACGTGACAAGGAAATGATTATGCTGGTTGGCCTCATTGATTCCTTCATGTGACGGACAGATGCAGACCCATGGCCAACGAAAAGGAGAATCCTATGTCGTGGCCGATTGCTGTAATACTGGAGGTTCTATGAGATCGAAAATGCTCGTTGCCGTCATTCTGATCGGGCTCGGGATCGTGGTGCTCGCGTACTCGGGCATCCGTTACAAGACCAGAGGAGAGCCTGTCGATATCGGCCCGTTGCACATGGAAACCACAAAGAGCCACTTCATTCCCCCGGTCGTCGGAGCGGTCGCACTGGTCGGCGGCGTCGTGTTGCTCGTACTGGACACCAGGAAGGCATGATGAGAAAGGCCCCAAAGGAGGCACGCCATGAGTTGGCATTGAGTCGGAAGACATATGCCGTTGAAGAGCGAAGTGATGGCATCGAATCACAACCAATCCACAATGACCACGATTCAGATGGAGATATAACATGAAATCACAACAGATTCACAGGTGTGTCTTGATAGCTGCGGCGGCCCTTCTGGCAGTTGCGGTTTTCGTCGGCGGATGCCACGGTGTCAACTGGTAGAGCATTTTCCGTTGTTCTTGAGAACATCGAAAGGAGTCTATTATGGGATTCTTAGTACTGATTGTGTTGATCGTGCTGCTGTTGGGTGGCCTGCCCAGATGGAACTACAGCCGCAACTGGGGTTATGCCCCCAGCGGCCTCCTGGGACTGGTACTGGTGATTGTGCTCGTGCTCCTGCTCGCGGGGTACATCCCCCGCGGCTTCTGAGCCGCCGGTCCCTGACTCGACCTGCCAAGCCCTCCCCACAACCGGATCCCTTTTCGCTTAGCACCCACAATGGTCCCGGGTGGGGTTACACCCCATGAACAAGGACAGACGCACGGCGTATTATCACTCTACGGTGGAGTTCAAAGCACAATGGGGATAACCAGGAAGGCTGGAGAACCAGATGGCGATGGAGGAGACCGAGGACAAGGAGGGTCGCTGATCGCTTCCGGCTGGCGACGGAGGACCAGCCGGCGGTGAAGGGGCAGCCCATTGGAGGCAGAACCTCGTGGGTGGTCTCCGCCGTCTCAAAGAAGCAGTAAGACCTCGCCGGAAAGGGAGGCCAGGAATGAGTATTCACAGGTGGTCGGAGGATGTGATCCTTTTGGATCTGCCTCGGGAATTGGAGAA
>DCUI01000153.1 GCA_002327785.1 Phycisphaerales bacterium UBA2218 | reverse complement strand
GGCGATCAGCTCCGCAAAGGTGCGGCCCTGAACGCCATCCAGATTGCCGAGCTGCTGTGAATCGGGAGTCTCTGCGTTTTTGACTTGTCATTCGGAGCCGCACGGAGGATCATCCCGGGCGGCTCTGTTCTTTGAAGCCGCGAATGGACACACACGGGCTGCCGCGGGCAGGCACAGACGGAAACGTCCGTGTGTGTCCGTGTCGCGATTCCTGAATTGGCGTTCTTGACGTTCACTATGGCCCTGCGGAATATCAAATTGACGATTGCCTATGACGGCAGCAATTATCACGGCTGGCAGATCCAGCCGGGAGAGGTGACCGTCCAGGGCGTGATTACCGAAGCCCTGAAGGGCCTTCTGGGCCCGAGGGCCCGGATCTGCGGGGCCAGCCGAACCGATGCGGGCGTCAGCGCCCTCGGACAGGTCGGCCTGATCCAGATTGATTCGCCCATCCCCACGGAGAACCTGGCCAAGGCGCTCACCGACCGCCTGCCGGAGAATATGGCCGTCGTCCAGGCCGAGGATGTCGCCATGGGCTTCGACGTCATCGGGGACGTGGCCTGCAAGCTCTATCGCTATACGATCTTCTGCGGCCCGGTCCGCCCGGTGTTGCACATGAAGCATTGCTGGCACATCCCGGCAGGTCTGGATACCGGACGGATGAAGGCGGCGGCGGGGCTGCTGGTCGGCAAGAAGGACTTCAAGTCCTTCGCTGCCGCCGCGGATCATCGCGAGGACTCCGTCCGGACCGTCTTTCGATGTGAGGTCACCGACGCATCGGCCGAGGGGGGCCGCTGGGTCTATGTCGAGGCCGAAGGCGATGGGTTCCTGTATAACATGGTTCGCAACATGGTCGGCACGCTGGTGGAGATAGGTGTCGGCCGCTGGCAGCCCGAGAAGATCACGGAGATCCTCGATGCCCGTGACCGTCGGGCCGCCGGTCCGATCGCGCCGCCCAACGGTCTGTGCCTCATGTGGATCAAGTATTGATGCTTGTTGAACGCGACCACATAGGCATATTCGGCAAGATGAACTCCGGCAAGAGCAGCATGATGAACCTGCTGACTCAGCAGCAGACGTCCCTCGTCGATTCGACGCCGGGGACGACGGCGGATACGAAGATCGCCCTGCAGGAGATTCACGGCATAGGCCCGGTGAAGCTGTTCGACACCGCCGGATTCGACGAAGCGAGCGGGCTCGGCCTCAAGAAGCGGGCCAAGGTCCTGGCCGACCTCAAGGAGTGCGACCTCGTCCTGCTCGTGATCGACCCGAGTACGAAGGACTTCACGGCGGAGAACGAGATCCTCGCCAACGCCCGCGAGTTCGATAAGCAAATCCTGGTGCTCTACAACCTGTTCAGTCCGTCGGCCGAGCAGCGGATTCCGTTCGTCGAGCAGAACATCGTGCTGTTGAGATTCCACAAGAAGATGAGCCTGGTGGCCACCGATATGAACTGCCGCCAGCCTCTGTTGGACTTCATCCTGGCCAACTTCGTCTCGAAGAACGCCAGGATGGAGCTGCTGCCGTTCCTGGAGCGGGACGAGTTCTACGTGCTGAACATCCCGATGGACGCCGAAACGCCGCCCGGTCGTTATCTGCGGCCCCAGGCGATGGCGGAGGAGTACATCACGCGGAATTGGGCGTATCCGGTCTCCTACCGCATGGACCTGGGCAAAGCCCGCAGCGGCGACGCAAGCGAACGGCGGAGGTGGGAGGCGTTTCTCAACAGCTTCGACCGGCGGCCCAAAGCGATCATCACCGACTCGCAGGCGATGGACCTGATGCACATCTGGACGCCGGACGACGTGATGCTGACCACATTCTCGATCATGATGATCCATTACGTCAGCCGGGGCAGACTGGCGAGCTTCGCCGAGGGTGTTCGAGTCCTGAAAGACCTCAAGGCCGGCGACGGGATCCTGATCGTTGAGGCCTGCAATCATTCCCGGGTCGCCGAGGACATTGGGACCGTCCAGATCCCCAATTTCATCAAGCGGCACTGGCCCGGCGTCGGTATCGAGCACAACTTCGGCCGGGAATTCCAGGAGAACCGGCAGCTCCAGTCGTACAAGCTGGTCGTTCACTGCGGCGGCTGCATGATCTCCCCCCAGAAGCTCCTGGCCCGCATCCGCGACCTGGATTCCGTCGGCGTCCCCTACACGAACTATGGCATCTTCCTCGCCTGGATGCAGGGCCCCGAGGCGCTGCAAAAAGTCCTGCGCCCGTGGGGAATCGGGTTCGGAGATTGACGGTTTACTATTTACGATTCGTGCCCTGGGTCCAGGATCAGATAGGTCCTCTCGGTCCCATTTGTCCCATGGGTCCTATGATGCGAATGATGGAGGCAGCCAATGTCTGCCAGGCAAATGCTGATCCGGCTGCTGTTTATGGCTGGGGCCGCGATGCTCTGTGCCCTGGTCTTTGTGTTCTGTCCGTTCTATCGGATGGCCTCCATTCACAGCCGAATCGGTCTGGGTGAGCTCACGTACACCCCGTTGCTGAGCTATCTGATCCGCACGCTCTCGGCCCTGTACGCCATCCTGGGCGGGCTTCTGCTGTTCATCTGCCTTGATCTTGACCGCTACGTTCTCCTCGTCCGCTTCCTTGGTATTGTGGCCATTCTCGGCGGCATCGGCGTCACGATCCTCGATGCGATCCTGCATCTGCCCCTGTTCTGGACTGCCACCGAAGGCCCGCTCACGATCGCCCTGGGAGTTGCCGTGCTCATTCTGGTCTGCAAAGCGGCCCGCATCTCATGACCTTCGCGGTCTCGGACATGGGAATCGACGGAAGCGGTTGAGAAACGGTCCTGGCCGAGTATAATCGCGTCGTATGGCGCAACCGATGGAAAACCTAAGCCCGGCGATGAAGCAGTTTCACCATTTCAAGGCCAAGCACCCGGACTGCATCCTGTTCTTCCGCATGGGCGATTTCTATGAGACCTTTTACGAGGACGCCAAGACGTGCTCGCGGGTGCTCGGGCTGACGCTGACCAGTCGCGATAAGGGCAGCGCCAATCCTGTGCCGCTGGCGGGTGTGCCGTATCACGCCATCGACGGTTATCTCAAGAAGATGCTCCAGGCGGGCTTCCGCGTCGCGGTCTGTGAGCAGATGGAGGACCCCAAGACCGCCAAAGGCGTGGTCAAACGCGACGTGGTTCGCATTGTGACGCCCGGCACGCTCACCGACGACATGCTCCTGGAGGATAAGAAGGACAACTTCCTCTGCGCGATCGATCTGGACGTCAAGGGCTATGCGGCGTTGAGCTGGGTCGATATTTCGACGGGGCATTTCTTCGTCCAGCGGGTTCCGGAGAAGGAATTGCTCAGCGAGTTGCAGAGGCTGGCGCCGGCGGAGTGCCTGCTGGCAAACCGCCGGGGTGAGTTGTTCGAAGTGGAGACTCGCCGGCTCGCCAACGACATCGGCCGATTGACCCGCGCGATTATCACGGAACGGCCGAGTTGGTACTTCGACCCGTACCAGGCGAAGCAGCGGCTGCTCAAGCACTTCGGAACCGCGAGCCTGGAGGGTTTCGGCATCCACGACGGCGACCAGGACCTCATTCCGCCCGCCGGCGCCATCATCGAGTATCTGAACGAGACCCAGCGGACCACGCTCGGACATATCCAGAGCCTTCGCCGGATCAGCCGGCAGAACTTCCTGCAGATCGATCCGGTCTCGCTCCGCAGCCTGGAAATCCTCCAGACAATCCGGGTCGAGAGCCGCAAAGGCTCGCTGCTCGCCTGCTTGGACGAGACGCTGACCGGCATGGGCGGGCGGATGTTCCGCAACTGGCTGTGCATGCCGCTGTGCGAGGTGGCCGCCATCGAGCTTCGGCAGGACGCCGTCCAGGAATTGCGGGAGAACGCCCAAGTTCTGACCCAGATCCGCGAACTGCTGACCAACATCGCGGACACCGAGCGAATCGCCGCACGCATCAGCACGCTTCGCGCGAGCCCGCGTGATATGCTGGCCCTGGTCCGCACGCTGCGCCGGATACCGAAGTTGCGCGAGATGCTGGGCCAGATGCGGATGGACCTGCTCGCCCACTTGGCGGGGCAATGTGACAGCATGAATGAGCTGGCGGACCTGCTCGAATCGGCCATCGAGCCCGACTGCCCGCCGCACCTTCGCGACGGCGGGTTCATCCGGAGCGGGTTCTCGCAGGAGCTGGATCGCCTGCGGTCGATCTCGACCGACGGCCAAAGCTGGCTCCGCGAGTATCAGAAGCAAGAGTCGCAGCGGACGGGCATCGCGAACCTCAAGGTCGGCTTCAACAAGGTGTTCGGCTACTACATTGAGATCAACAACACCGCGGCCGACAAGGTTCCGCCCGACTACATCCGCAAACAGACGGTCAAGAATGCAGAACGCTACATCACCGAGCGACTCAAGGAATACGAGAATGAGGTGCTCACCGCGGAGGAGCGGGCCCTGGAGCTCGAGCAAAGGCTATTCGAGGATCTCCGTCAGGAAGCGGCTAAGCACGTCGCTCGCATGCAGCAGCTTGCGGACACCGTGGCCCAATGCGATTGCCTGACGTGCCTGGCGCACGTGGCCGCAAGGCGGAACTTCAGTCGGCCCAAGGTCACGAACGATGTCCGGCTGCTCATTCGCGAGGGCAAGCACCCGGTGCTCGCGGAGATGCTGGGGGCCGAGTTCGTGCCCAACGACGTGGAGCTTGGCGATAGCGGCGGGCAGATCGCGGTCATCACAGGCCCGAACATGAGCGGCAAGAGCACCTACATCCGCCAGATTGCCCTGCTGGTGCTGATGGCCCAGACCGGCTCATTCATCCCCGCCAAAGAGGCCGAGATCGGCCTGGTAGACCGCATTTTCACCCGCGTGGGGGCCTCCGACGAGCTGACGCGAGGCCAGTCCACGTTCATGGTCGAAATGACCGAGACCGCCAACATCATCAACAACGCGACGGCCAAGTCGCTCGTGATCCTCGACGAGGTCGGGCGGGGCACGAGCACCTACGACGGCCTGTCGTTGGCCTGGGCCATCACGGAGCACTTAGCCACGCGGCTCAAGTGCCGGACCCTCTTCGCGACGCACTACCACGAGCTGACGGAATTGGCGGAGCTGTTCGGCAACATCCGCAACTACAACGTCGCCGTGCGGGAATGGATGGACGAGGTCGTGTTCCTGCACCGCATCCTTCCCGGCGGCACGGACAAAAGCTACGGCATCCATGTCGCGAAATTGGCCGGCATCCCCAAATCGATCCTGACCCGCTCGAACGAGATCCTCGAAGAGCTCGAATCGGCCTTCGCCAAAGAAGCCACAGGCGACCGCCTCGCCCGCCACAAGACAAAAGAATCCGACCGCGACACCCTCTTCGTCCAGAAGCACAAGAGCGTCTTGGACAAGCTCGCCTCGATCGACGTCAACAACCTAACGCCCCTGGAAGCGATGAACCTCCTGAACCAGATCAAAGAGGAAATCCGTAGCGAAGAACCGTAGGGCCTCTGACCCGATGAGGTTGACTTATTGTGGTATGGTCGCTATGATGACGGCAGAATTATGAACGCCAATGTGCAAATGGACCGCAACATAATAGCCGAGTTCTGCCGTAAGTGGCGGATACGGGAGCTGTCTATCTTTGGCTCTGTCCTGCGGGAGGATTTCGACCTGACGAGCGATCTGGATTTCCTCGTGAGCTTCGAGCCGGGAACGCCGTTGGATATTGACCGCCTGTTGGACATGAAAGAGGAGCTGGAAGCTCACTTTGGGCGCCCCGTTGATCTCGTGGAGAAAGAGGCGATGCGGAACCCGTGGAGAAAGCACGAGATTCTGAAGACCCGCCAGGTGATCTATGCGGTTTGACGATAAGGACATGGCCCGCCTGTGGGACATGCTGGATGCGGCGAGAACGGCTGTCGAATTCGCCAAGGGAGTTGGGTTCGAGGATTTCCTCAAGGATCGCAAGACCCGCAACGCCGTGGAACGCAACCTGGAAATCATCGGAGAAGCAGCCCGATGCGTTTTGCAGGAGACGCGCGCGAGTCTTTCCGACATCCCTTGGAGGTCAGTGATCGGTTTGCGAAATGTCCTGGCTCATGAGTATGGCGATATTCGTTACGAGATCCTCTGGACCGTAGTCCGTGACAAGCTGCCTCCGCTGATCGAGCGGCTGGAGGCGATCGGCGTCGACAGACCGCCGACGATGGAGGAGGAGGAGTAGGGGACAGAGACCCTGTGATGACCGCGGAAATGTGCGAACGAGAGGCAGCGCTTCCACAGGTCCGCACCCAGGTCCGTGCCGCCCTTCGAGAGCTTGGCATGGAATTGAGTTGAGGAATACTCTCGCATGAACACATACTGGCCGACTCGATAGTTTGCCGTTGATTCGGGAGGGGCATTATGCTCATTTCGGCCTTAAATTGAGTATCGTGTCCCCACCAGATGTCGACCTTAAATTGAGTATGGTGACAAACACAGCTTGCGGTCCGTACCCAGATCTCCTCTCCGCTTGTCGCGAGCCATCGCCTCGCGAGCCGCGTCGCGCATATGGCTAATCCGGGTCTGGTCATCCACATGCATACTGCACCTCTGCCTGAGCTATTATCTTGTCGCGGAAGTAATGGCTTAGATCTTGTGGTGTTCGCAAGTCTACCTTGCGGCCGTTGAACAAGGCGGACAACTCATCCTCCATGTCAAATAGTCGAAAGAATCCGGGCACATGACCCGGCTCGAAGTCCACGAGGACATCGACATCGCTGTCCGACCCGAAATCATCGCGTGGGGCGGAGCCGAAAATCGCCAGCCGGGTGATATGGTGCCGACGGCAGAAATCGGCGATTCTGTCTTTATCTGTCGCAAGTTTCCCGTTCATAGACATACCTCAAAGGATCGTACACACTGCAACGGGCCGGGTCAACCGCGTGATCCTTGTAAACCAGGACTTAGAGTCCTAAAATGCAAGGATAAAATGTAAGTCGTTAGAAATCAAAGAATTATATCTCGCACAGGGGACGCCGAGACGCTGAGAACGAAGCAGTACTATCGTCCTATGATCTCTGCGCGTCCGCGTCTGGGCGTGAGTCGATCTGAGGAAATCCATTGCATGAAAACCGCCGAGGGGGCTTAATAGTAGACTGTACGTATGGAAAACGGACGGTACGGACAGTTATCGGTGGATTATGGCTGAAATGACATTTGGGATTCCAGGGAGGATGACCATGAGAATGGCTTTGAGATCTGCAATCGTCGTGATGATGGGTTTTTCGTTCATGCTGGCGGGTTGTTCGGAGGTGGGGATCACGGGCCGGCGGCAGTTGAATTTCGTGCCGGACTCGATCATCAACTCGATGAGCGTCCAGCAGTACAGCCAGTTCATCAATGAGAGCAAGCTGAGCGCCGATGCGGCGAAAACCGCGATGGTCAAGCGGGTGGGCGAGAATATCCGGGCCGCCGTGGACCGGTACTGCAAACAGCACGCCGACAAGGACCCATTCGAGGGCTATGAATGGGAGTTCAATCTCGTCGAGGATCCGAATGTCAACGCGTTCGCCATGCCCGGCGGCAAGGTCGTCGTCTATACGGGCATCCTGCCCCTGACGCAGAATGAAGCGGGGCTGGCGGTCGTCGTGGGCCATGAGATCGCGCACGTGTTCGCCAAGCACGGGTCGGAGCGGATGAGCCAGCAGTTGGTGGTGCAGATGGGCGGGGTCGCGCTGTCCACCGCGTTGAAGAATCAGCCGGAGGCGACCCAGAGCATCTTCACGAGCGCCTTCACTGTCGGCTCGCAGGTCGCGGTCCTGCTGCCCTATAGCCGCAAGCACGAGTATGAGGCGGATCGCCTGGGCACGATCTTCATGGCGATGGCGGGCTATGACCCGCACGAGGCCGTGAGCTTCTGGCAGCGGATGTCCGCAGCGAAAGGGGAGGGTTCCTCGACGCCCGCATTCCTTAGCACGCACCCGGCCGATGCGAGCCGCATCAAGAAACTCCAGGAACTGCTCCCGGAGGCACTGGAGCACTACAAGCCGGCAACGAAGTAGTCGCAGAGTGTGCCTCGGATCCGACTGCGGCCGCAGTGGTTTGCAGTGTGCCCGTGACGGCCCAGTAGCACGGGCATCTTGCCCTTGGTTCCGAATCCATGGGCGGGACGCCCATGCTACGAAACGCCTTACGGCGTCACTACAAGCGAGGCCGCCGAGCGGCCGGCCAGGGCTCCGGTGGACCAGCACATCTGCAGATTGTAACCCCCACAGGGGCCGTCCAGGTCGATCACTTCGCCTGCAAGGAACAGCCCCGGCCGAATCTTTGACTCCATGGTCTTGGGATCGATCTCGTCCCGACTCACTCCGCCGCGGGTGACTGTAGCCTTGGCTATCGGCTCGGTGCCCGTGATGCACAGGGGCAGTCTTTTGATCGTTCTCGTGAGTTGCCTGCGTCTGTCGCTCGGGAACTGGCCTGCTTGCACATCGCGGCCGCAGCCGGCGAGTAGGCACAGCGTCTGCGAAAGCTGCCTTGGCAGCGGGAGGAGTTCCGACAGGACGTTCGCTACGTTCTTCTTCGCCTGGGCCTGTAATCCCTGCTGCAACTGTTTGTCCACCTGTCCCTCGTCCAAGCCGGGCAGGATGTCGATCTCGACGGGGATGCCCTGTTGTCTCTGGGACAGTGCATCGGTCAGGCGCCGGCTGAGATCCTGGGCCGCCGGACCGCCAATGCCGCGCTGGGTAAACAGCATGTTGCCGACGGCGGCGAACGCGCGCGTGTCCACAGTCGTCCGCAACCTGACATTCGCCAGAGAGACGCCCGCCAGCTCGCTTGCCCACGACTCCTGCGCCACCAAGGGCACCAGCGCCGGCTTGGTTGGGATTATCGTGTGGCCCAGTTGCTCGGCGAAGCGGTACCCGTCGCCCGTGGAGCCCGTCTGGGGCCAGGACAAGCCGCCCGTGGCCAAGATCACTCGTGAGGCGAGGATTCGCCGGCTCGCTGATTGGATGATGAAGCCGCTGCCGTCGGCGGAGATGCCCTCCACTCTCGATTGGTATTGGATATGCACGCCGAGCTTGATGGTCTCGGCCACGAGGAGGTTACGCACATCGGCCGCCTGGTTGCTGATGGGAAATACGCAGCCATCCGATTCGACCGTGCTGGGCAACTCTCGCCACTGGAAGAACTCCCTGACCTCGTCAGGAGAGAACTCGTGCAGGCTGTGTCGGAGGAACCGGCCCGGTTTATCGAAGGCCTTCGCGATTTCCTCGGGGCAGCACGCGTGCGTGAAATTGCACCGTCCTCCGCCCGTGAGCAAGAGCTTGCGTCCGGCCGTCGAATTGGTTTCCAGGACCAGGACCTTCGCACTGTTCTGCGCCGCACAGATTGCGGCCATCAATCCCGCCGGACCCGCCCCAATGATGCAGATCTCCTCCATCCTCACTCCGCCGTGATGCCGAGAATGCGGGGGTCATCCTTTCGAATCGCCACGGCGACCCATTCACGGGTGTCGGCGCCGAAGTACTCCAGACAGGCTGCAAGCAAATAGTTTACCGCCTCGCGGACTTCCGGGTTGCCCGTTCCGAGCGTGGCCTCTCCCAACCAGACCATCTTGCCCTCCGGTGGTTGGGACACCTCATCGGCATCTGCCTGCCGGCTCGCCTCTGTGGCGGCGTACAGCCTCATCTTGAGCCAGTGCGTATAGACCGTATCGATGTAGGGCACGTAGGTCTCATAACCGAATCCCCAGCCGAAACGTCCCCTGTGTCTGCCGTGGTAATAATACCCGGCGAAAGGACCATAGACCGGCGCGTAGTCCACGACTCGCTGCGAATCGATCCCCACCTCGAACGTGAGCGCGTAGGCGCCTGTTTGTGCCTTCTCGACAGGATTGTGGCCGTTGCCCTCGAGCAGGTCGCGGATCTTCGACGCGATCTGCTTGCGGAGAATAGGGTTCTGGGCATTCGGATCGGCTGCAACGTATATCGGTGCGGTCCGGCTCAGCGGCTCGGCCAGGTCCGAGTAAGTGTTCACATGCACTCTGTACGTCGGCGTGCAACCGGCTGTGCACGTGGCCACGGCGATGAAAACCCATGTTGCCCTACCCATATTCATCCCTTTCTTCTGCATTTGACTTTCGGCCTGTCATTGTCTGCTCAGCCGGGTGAGAAATCAATATGTTCCCTTCTGCGACGACATCCTGCAAATTCGTAAAAAGCTAACGAGGGTCTAACGCGATCTTAGCAGTACTCCCATACCATTCGTCAAACGAAACTGATGATAGCGTGGTCAATAGGGTATGCTGAGATGGCATTATGAATCAGACACTTGAATGGTTTCAAACACACCATGAAGCGGAGGCTCGCGGAGGGCCTCCCAGCGATGTCCAGTTCAATGTTTTCGAGGTCCTGCGGATCGCGGAAGAGGTGGAGCACCGGGCTGCTCGGTTCTTCCTGCAGGCGGCGGAGCGATTCACCGATCAGGGCCGGCGGAACATCTACTACAACCTGGCAGCTTGGCGAACCAGGCATGAGCGGGCGTGGGGCCACATCCGGCGGAAATATTCCGAGCGGACGGGCGAATTCGGCACGTTCGATCCCGGCAACTATTTCCTTTCCAATCCTCAAGTTATGGCGAGTCTGACCTGTCTTGTGACCCATCCGCGGTCGCGCGGCATGCCCGCCGGAAAGGAGACCGCCGAGCAGATCGTCCGCGATGCGATCCGGCGGGCCCGCGGGGTTGCGATCTTCTACCAGGGGCTCAAGGGATTCGTCCGCGACCCCGAGAGCCGCAGGATGATCGACAACATGGTCTGCGAGGAGGAACGTCACATCCGCCTGCTGTTTCGCTCCCTGGAACGAGTACAGCCGGAGCGTGTGAACGCTGTGCCGGCGGGCGTTGCCCATCTCGCCGAGGCGGTGAGCTACTCCTGATGGTGGGAAATCGCTTTTTCCTCCACTTGGGACTGGCGTAACCGTGGGGTAATGTTAAAATGGGCCACCGAGTCAGGTGTTTTCGTCTCCTGCATTCAACGGTTTGCATCTTGGCACGGCCCGATGGTTCGCGGGGGGGGGGCTGACTGTCACGCCGTGATGGAAAGCGAGGAGAGTGTACGATGCTATCAACTGCTCGTGGGGCCCATCACCGCCCGCGTTCGAGCAGATTTGAGGAACTGCGGCCGGACTGGCTCCGCGACATCCTGCAATCGATTCGCTGGATGCACGGGGAGCACGTGAAAGACCTTCGTGGACTCGGATACTCCCCGAAAGAGGCGTTCTGGCTGGATTTTGCGTGCCTGCCTTTTTTGCCGTGGGACAAGGGCTCCGGTCGTGAGATGCGGCTCAGCGCAATCCTGAAGCTCTATGCGGACATCCATTGCTCGACGGTCGGCACCGTCAAACCCGCGGATACGCAGGCATTTCTCGATCTGCTCAGACAAAGATACCGCACGATTCGCCAGAAGATTGCGGAATCTGGCGCTCGCGCCCGTGAAGAGATGGGCCGATTGCCTGCCTCCGAAGTGCGGCCTCAGGGCGAACTTGCCAAGGAAGCCCTGGCCGGTCTGATTGTGATGCAGACCGCTCGCGAGTGGGGGCGGCACCGTTCCGCCTTCCCGTGCCGGCTCGTGGAAGACATCTGAGATGGAACGACTCACCGCGAAACTGTGACGAGGACGATATCCCTGTCGAAATCCCGGCCGACCGCGAGGATTCGGCCCGCCCTGTCGGCGGCGACACTGTGGCCGGCGTAGGTGCGACCCGCCCAGGGGCCGTGCGTGATCTGGCCGATGAGGTTTGTACCGATCACGGGGGCGTCACACACCCTGGCCGCATTCGTGACCACGCGTTCAAGTTCCTTCCCGTGCTCGGGCCATGCCTGTTCCTCGGCGGCGTAACCGTAGGGCACCAGAACGAGATCGGGCTTCAGCTTGGCCATTCTCCCGAGGATCTCCGGCTCGTGCGTGTCGGCGCAGATCACCACGCCGATCCTGCCGAACGCCGTCTCGACGGTCCGGACCTCGTGCCCGGAGGTGTACGCCGGCGTCATCAACTCGCTGAGAAGAACGAGCTTGCGATGTTTCAGAAGAATCCGGCCCGTGTTGTCGATGAGCAAAGCAGAATCATAAAGGCTCTCGCCGGCCTTCTCGTCCAGCCCGACGCACAGGAACATGTGGCACCGCCTCGCGATCTCGCAGAGTCGCTGCGCATCCTCGCCTGGGATCGGTTGCGCTCGCTGGTGCGCCTCCGGGTTTACCCACCCGTAGATGCTTGACTCTGGAAGACACGCAATCTCAGCCCCGGCGTGAGCGGCTTCCACAACAGCCTGCTCGATCCGTGCAAGATTTCCCCGCTGGTCCCCGTCCATGCAAACGATCTGACACATCGCGACTCGAACTGCGCCCATGACACTCTGCTCCTGCACTCTCTCATCGATCATCGCCTGCCTTCGCGGCCGACGGTTACATAGACTGTACCCTCCGAACGCAGCATATGACCAGTCGAGGAGTTGACCCCCGGCACTGTGCCGCCCGGACGAGCGAGTCAGACACTCCCGTAGCGGGCGTGTTTGGGACATCTTGCGCTTTCGGCCAATAGCATGTTAGACGAGATAGTCCCTGTCGCCAAGCAGGGAGAAGATCGCGGCGGCAAATTCGCGTCTCGGCGTAGGGCGAGTGCCCCCGCTCGTCTGAAGTGGCACGGGCATCCTGCCCGTGGTCCTGAAACCATGGACGCTCCCGCCCATGCTGCGAAGGTGCTGCGCGTTCAGTCGGATTGCCTCCAAATCCACCGGTTGGATGACTATCTCTCACGGTGCCGATGGGTGAGTCCGCGTGGACAGTCAGCTCAGGTTCTTGGAGTGCCCTCTTGGCTGATGTCNNTGGTGGATGCCCCACGCGCCGCTGAGGCAACCCAAGCCGTAATCGTGGATGTGCATCCAATAACCGGGGCTGCCCTCAGCCCGTGACGCCGACCGCTGGAACGTGTATGGCGACCAGGGAGCGGGTCCGAGCCACATGTCGTAATCGAAGTCCTTCGGGTCCGGCTGTGGCTGGAGTGGCTGATTTGCGAACTCCATCCCCGGCACGGAGCCGACGACAATGGTATGCAGCCTGCCGATCCGACCGTTGCGGACCAGCTCGCAACCGAATCGGAACTCTCGCCCGCTGCGTTGCTGCGTGCCGAACTGGAACACGACGCCGTAACGGTTCACCGCGTCCCGCAGCGCCTTGGCCGCGGCGACGTGGACGTCGATGGGCTTTTCGAGGTACATGTCCTTGCGATTGCGGGCGGCCTCGATCGCCACGAGAGCGTGCCAATGGTCCGGCGTGGCGATGAGCACGGCGTCGATGTCCGGCCGGGCCATCAGCTCGCGATAGTCGTGGTACATCGCGCAATCGGCGTTGCCGTATCGCTGGTCGACGGCGTGTTTGGCCTGCTCGCGGAACTTGCGACGCAGATCGCAGACGGCCGCCACGCGAACATCGGGCTGTCCCGAGAGGCTGCGCAGGTGCCCGCCGCCCATGCTGCCGATGCCGATGCAGGCCATCACGATCTTTTCGCTCGGCGGCGTCGCACCCGCCGCCCCCAGGATGTGCGCGGGTACGAGATACGGAACGCCGAAGGCCGCCCCCAACGCACTGCCTGTTTTCAGCAACTCACGACGCGAGGTCTTTCCATTCATCGACATGATCCTCTGTTGCAGTTCATTTACGCACCTGACGTATGCCGAGATCGTGCGGCAGATTGCGGCGCGGCGTGCAGACCGTGTCGTCCTGAACGCGGCGAAGGACCTGGCCATCGGCGGAGGAGCCACGTCTGCGTTCAGAGTAAACCTCACATTCCTGGGCCGGATGCTTCACTACGTTCAGCATGACAATACGACCACGGCCTGTCACCACACGCTGGCTCACGGGTGCTCATGAAAGTTGGCGCCATTGTAGCGTCTTCCTGCATGGGACGCCACCGCGGGAATTCATTTGGGCTTTCAGGGCGGATCGTGCTACACTCTCATCATCCCGCGTTCACGGGAATGAAGAAGAAACCACGTGATTTCGAGGGTTGATTATGGGCAGCAATTCGATCAAGACATCGAGACGGCGTTTTCTGAAATCCGCCACGGGTGCGGTCGCGGCGTTCACCATCGTGCCGCGTCATGTGCTGGGTCAGGGGCAGACTCCCCCGAGCGCCAAGCCCAATGTCGCGGGCATCGGCGCAGGCGGCATGGGCGGCGGCGACATCGACGCCGTAGCCGGCTGCGGTGCGAACATCGTGGCTCTGTGCGACGTCGATCTGCGGCGGGCCTCCACGATTGGGAAGTATCCCGCCGCCAAGGTATACCGCGATTTCCGCAAGATGTTCGATGAGATGGACAAGCAGATCGATGCGGTGATCGTGGGCACGCCCGACCATACGCACGCCGTGGCGGCCATGGCTGCGATCAAGCGGCGCAAGCACGTCTACTGCGAGAAACCGCTGGCCCATTCCGTCGGCGAAGTTCGCGCCCTCATGAAGGCCGCACAAGACTACAAGGTGGTGACTCAACTCGGCAACCAGGGTCACTCCTACGACACGATCCGCACGTTCTGCGAATGGGTCTGGGACGGCGCGATCGGGAGCGTCCATACAATCCACTGCGGCTGCAACGCCGTGAATTCCGGCATCGACCGGTTGCCTCTCATGAGCCGGAAGGAGGATATCCCCGCCGAGTTGGACTGGGATCTCTGGCTTGGGCCGGCCCGGGAACGGGCGTATCATTCGTTCTATCTGCCTGGGAGCTGGCGGGGCTGGGTGCCGTTCGGCAACGGCACGATCGGCGATTGGATCTGCCACGTCGTGGACCCCGTGTTCTGGGCCCTCGATCTCGGCGCTGCGACGAGCATCACGGCACAGGTCAAGAATTACGATCCCAAGACGCAGGGCGATGCCTACCCCAAGGGCGATATCATTACCTTCGAGTTCCCCGCCAAGGACGGCCGCGGGCCGATCACCCTGGTCTGGCACAGCGGCACCGAGAAGATCCCGCCGGCCAAGGAATTGGAGCCGGACCGCAAGCCCGTTGACACCGGCGCCTACGTCTATGGCGACAAGGGCGTCATCATGTACGGCTCCCACGGCGCCGGCGGCGTCCGCATCATCCCGGAGTCGGCCATGAAGGCCTACAAGCGACCTGAGCAGAAGATCCCCCGGGTCAAGGAGCATCACGATGACTGGCTGCGAGCGATCCGCGAGGGCGCCAAGGCCGGGTCGGACTTCTCCTATGGCGGCCCGCTGACGGAACTCGCCATGTTGGGCGCGATTGCCCTGAAGATGCCGGGCACGAAGCTCCAGTGGGACGCCGCAGCCACGCGGTTCACCAACTGCGACGAGGCCAACCAGCACCTCAACCCGCCGTATCGCCAGGGCTGGACCCTCTAAGGCCGGGAAACGCCGCGTTCGGCGTTTTGAGTAAAATGAGTGACGTCACGCGCATCCTGAATGCCATTGAGCGAGGGGACGCAAGGGCTACGGATGAACTTCTGCCCTTGGTCTATGAAGAACTCCGGCTGCTGGCGGCAAAGAAGCTGTCCCATGAGCCACCGGGCCAGACCCTTCAAGCGACTGCGCTGGTGCACGAGGCGTATCTGCGGTTGGTGGGAGACGAACTACAGACCTGGAGCAGTCGGGGGCATTTCTTCGCCGCCGCGGCGGAGGCGATGCGACGGATTCTGGTCGAGAACGCACGACAGAAGGGACGCCTCAAGCACGGAGGGGAACTCCATCGTGTCGAACTGGGTGAGTCGGCCGTTGTGGCGGGTCCCGAGCATGTCGCCGATGATCTGGTTGCCCTGGATGAGGCGCTGGAGAAATTCGCCCGGAAGGACAAGCTCAAAGCGGACCTTGTGAAGCTTCGCTATTTCGCCGGCCTGACGATACCGCAGGCGGCCGAAGCCCTCGGAATCTCACACGCGACGGCCGAAAGGCACTGGGTGTATGCCCGCTGTTGGTTGCGGGTCGAGATCCAACGCCGGCGGACCGCCTTCCATTCCAAGTAGAATTCTTTGGGCGTGCCGGCATTTTCTTGAGGGGATCGCGGCTGCCTTTGTCGCACTGTAGATCGATGCCCCAGGAGGATCTCATGGCTGCCGACCCGAGAGATGAAGAATCGATTTTTTACGCCGCCTTGGCCAAGCCCATTGGGGAGCGGCCGGCGTATCTTCGAGCGGCCTGCGGAGAGGACCCTGAATTGTTGGCCCACTTCGAGGATCTCCTGGCTGCACATGAGGTGCGCGATGGTTTCCTGGAAATTCCGCCCGTGGGGGAGGACGTTGTGCTTGATGACTCTCTTGTGATGGAGGGTCCGGGGACCATCATCGGGCGGTATAAGCTCCTGGAGAGGATCGGGGAAGGGGGCATGGCGGTGGTCTACATGGCCGAACAGGAGCAGCCCATCCGCCGAAAGGTTGCCCTCAAGATCATCAAATTGGGCATGGATACCCGCCAGGTGATCGCCCGTTTCGAGGCCGAACGCCAGGCCCTGGCCCTCATGGACCACCCCAGTATCGCCAAGGTCCTCGACGCTGGGGCGACCGAGACCGGTCGGCCGTACTTTGTCATGGAGCTGGTCCAGGGCGTCTCCATCACCGAGTACTGCGATAGGAATAGCCTGAGCACCAAGGACCGGCTGGCCTTGTTCATCCAGGTCTGCCACGCCGTGCAGCACGCCCATCAGAAGGGCATCATCCACCGCGATATCAAACCCTCCAATGTCATGGTCACGCACCATGACGGCAGGCCGGTGCCCAAGGTGATCGACTTCGGGATCGCCAAAGCGACGAACCAGCGTCTGACGGAAAAGACGCTCTTCACCCGCTACGCCCACATCATCGGCACCCCGGCCTATATGAGTCCGGAACAGGCGGAGTTGAGCGAGCTCGATATCGACACCCGCACCGATATCTACTCGCTCGGCGTCCTGCTTTACGAGCTTCTGACCGGGACCACGCCCTTCAGCGAAGAGGAACTCCGCAAGGCGGGTTACGTTGAGATGCAGCGGGTCATCCGGGAACAGGAGCCGGTGAAGCCGTCCACCCGGATTCGGAC
>DCUI01000286.1 GCA_002327785.1 Phycisphaerales bacterium UBA2218 | reverse complement strand
CATATGGCGTTCACCTTTGACGAGGACACCGACACGCTGAGCGGCTACATCAATGGAGACCCGGCAGGCACCACGGTCGTGCCCGAAGGCCGCAGTGTCGCCACCGCGACGCACCCCCTGATCCTGGGCGCAACAGGCGGGGAGAATTATCGGGGCCTGATGTCCGACGTCTGCATCTACGACGTGGCGTTGACGGACGCTCAGATATGGAAGCTGGCCAATCCGAACGCGATCTGCGTTCCCAACGGCAGTTTTGAAGAGGTGTACAAACCGGGATCGACTGCGATCATCGCCGACCTCGGCCTCAACTGGACGCGTGGCGTAGGACCCAACACGCCGATCGACCATGACACGGTGGCCTATTCCGACGGCACCGCAGGCGCCTCGGTCGATGTCCCCGGGTGGAGCAACACCCCAGGATATCCGCCCTCATACGATTGGCCGGTGGGCTGTGGTTCGATCGCAGGCGAAAGCCCCGCCGCGGATGGGTTCTATTACTACGCAGTCAACGGGGGGGACTGGGGCAATCCGCAGGGTGGAACGATCGTCTCCGACGCACCTGTGGCCAAGGTCGAGAGCGGTCTAACCTACACGCTTTCAGTGCTCGTCAGCGGCCCGTCGGGTCCCGCGGCTCCTGTAGCGCTCGAGCTGTTGGCCGACGGAGTACCCCTGACGCCAAGTTCCTCGGTGGATCCGCAGGTCAGTGGCGACTGGCAGGAATTCTCCAGGACGTATGACGCTGCCGGTCTCGATGGCCACCTGCGTGAATCTCTGACGATTCGCCTGGGAATCGGCGGTGGAGCCAGCGGCGCGCAGACCCTCTTTGACGCAGTACGGCTTTCGTACGTTCGATAATCTGGCTTGGCGGCGGAACCTGTTTTCTGCCCTGCAAAATGACGTTCTTGGGCTTGGGGGTGCGAACCGTACCCCCAAGCCGTTGTGAGAAGACCTGTACGCTCTCAAGCGTCGATATCCAGCTACCTGGTACTCGGCGAGGGCACAGCAGAAGCAACGGTCCTTTGGCAGCAATGGTGGGTTATGCAGCATCAACGTTCACTACTAGGAGGACAATGACATGACTACAAGAAAAGCCGATAGAACCGTTTGGATCCGCGCCGTTTTGGCTATGACGCTCCTGGTCTTCGCGGCCGGGTCGGCTGCTCAGGCTGCAGCCGACATATTCAGCGTCAATTTCTATGCCTGGGGCAGAGTCAACCAAGGTGCGGACACGGAATGGAACCGCCCCGACTGGCGAGAGACTTTGACGTTGGAACCGGATCAGGCTGCCGGTGTCGGGGACTGGGAGACAACGGGCTGGGTAAATTATTACGTGCCCTGGGCTCCTGCAGCCCCTCAGGACCCGGTAACGATAACAAGCAATCAAGGATCTGCGGCGACGTTTACCCTAATCACCTGCCGCAATGGCGCTCCTTACCATTGGACAGCGAAGCGTACTACTCTGCTTGGTGACGGCAATGGTGATCTGATGGATGGTCATGCCAACGCCACCGAACAGGACAACGAGCCGTTCGAAATGATCATGTCAGATATTCCCTTTGGCGAATACGATGTGATCGTTTATCTCGGAGGTAACGAAGGACAATGGGGTGACGGCACGGGCAAGATCGTCTTCAACGGAGGACCTGAGCAGGATTTCTATCTTGGTCCCAATGTTAGATTTTCGGCTTTCGCGGAAATCGTCGACGCCACGACTCCAGGCAACTACATTGTGTACAAAGAGGTCAAGGGGTCTTCTTTCACTCTGAAGGTATGGGGTAATGGTTTCAATCATCTCGCCCCGTGCGGTTTCCAGATCCGTCAGGCCAGCCCGGCCTTGGCGGCTGATCCTTCTCCCGCGGACGAGGCAACCGATGTTTTCAGGGACGTGCTCCTGAGCTGGAGCCCCGGCCAGATGGCCGAAGCCCACGATGTCTATCTCAGCACCCGTTTCGAGGATGTCGATGCCGCCAGCCGCACTGATCCCCGCGGCATCCTGATCAGTCAAGGGCAGACCGAGACAACCTGTGATCCGGGACGTCTGGCATTCAGCACGACCTACTACTGGCGGGTCGATGAAGTCAATGCCGCACCGGACAACACGATCTTCAAAAGCAAGGTCTGGAGCTTTACGACCGAGCCAGTGGTGTATCCGGTTGATGGCCAGTCGATCAAGGTCACCGGTTCCAGCAGCGAGCTCAACCAAGGACCTGTGAATACGATCAACAACTCCGGGTTGGCAGACGACCTGCACTCGGACGAGCTGACCGCCATGTGGTTGAGCGAGGTGGACGCGACCGGACTGGCCTGGGTTCAGTATGAGTTTGACCGTGTTCTGCGCCTCCATGAAGTGTGGGTATGGAACCACAACGGATTACTGGAGCGTAATCTGGGCCTGGGGGCCAAAGAGGTCAAGATCGAGTACTCGACCGACGGTACTGATTTCGAGATTCTGGGAACGACTCACGAGTTCGCCCGCGCGCCCGGGAAGGCCGGCTATGCCTGCGACACCATTGTCGATCTCCAAGGCATCGCGGCTAAGTACATCCGATTTACCATTCTCAGCAACTGGGGGAATATCCTGAAGCAATATGGCTTGAGTGAAGTGCGATTCTATAGCGTGCCTGTCTTTGCCAGAGAGCCCAGCCCGACTTCCGCCAAGACGGGTGCGGATGCGACTTCCAGCCTGAGCTGGCGCGCGGGAAGAGAAGCGGCCAAGCACACTCTGTACCTGAGCACGGACGAGCAGGCGGTAATCGACGGAACGGCTTCGATGGCGACCGTTGACGATCCGAGCTACGTGCCGGCCCTGGATCTGGCCAGCACGTACTACTGGCGGGTCGACGAGGTCAACGAGGTCGAGACACCCTCGATCTGGCCAGGCGCAATCTGGAGCTTCTCGACGCAGGAGTTCATTGTCGTCGATGATTTCGAGAGCTACACGGACGACATGGACGCCGGGGAGGCGATCTTCCAGACCTGGGTCGATGGCTTCGAAATCGCTTCGAATGGTTCGGTCGTAGGGAAGGAGACCTCAGAAAGTGGAACATTCGGTGAACGCGGGATTATCCACAGCGGCCGCCAGTCGATGCCCCTGGCGTATGACAATACCACTGCGACCAACTCGGAGGCCAAACGGACCTTCGACAGCCCGCAGGATTGGACGAAGCACGGCATCAAGACCCTGACGGTGTGGTTCTACGGCGATCCCAACAACGCCGCCCAGCAGATGTATCTGAAGATCAACGGCGTCAAGATCCCCTATGACGGCGAGGCCGCCAATCTGACGGTGGCGCAATGGCAGACGTGGCCGATCGATCTGACTGGTCTGAATGTCGGCAGCGTCAAGACGTTGAGCATCGGGTTCGATCGCGTCAACGGGATCGGCGGCGCGGGCAAGGTCCTGATCGACGACATTCGGCTGTCTCGGCCCGGCACCAGCGGCAGCCTGGGAGTTTCCACTCCCGTGCCCAACGGTGATTTCGAACAGATCGCCCAGCCGGGCTCCCATGCGATCACAGCCGGCCTCGGCGCGGAGGGGACTCCAGGCGTAGGCCCCCACGCTCCGATGACTGGCGGGACCGCGGCCTGACCAGGATCATCGTACATGCGCAAGAGGGGCCTGTGCCGATGGAATGAGCGCAGGCCCCTATGTCTCAGTGCAGCGTGGATCGACAGCGCGGCCGGACAAGACCAGCGGAGAGATTCGCAATGGAAGGATAGCCGGACATGGCGCAGCGTTGTCTACACATAGGGAATGACTCTTGTTGGCGAAGGAGAACACGAATGCTGTGGCACAAACGCATCCGCCTGAGCGGCTTTACGCTCATTGAATTGCTCGTGGTGATTGCCGTAATTGCCGTTCTCATGGCGATCCTGATGCCGGCTCTGCAAAAGGCCCGGGAACAGGGCAAGCGGGTGTCTTGTATGAGCAACCTCAAGCAACTGCAGATCGCCTGGGGAATGTATGCAGACGATTTCGATGGTCGCATTGTCAACGGGCACGTAGGTTGGGGGGCAAACCCCTGGGCCTGGGTTCCGTCCGATTACGCTTCGTCCCAGGAAGCGCAGCAGACCTTTGAGCGGGGGGCTCTCTACCGGTATGTCTCGGCCCCCAAGATCTTCAAGTGCCCGACGGGCGAACGCGGCCAATGGGGGACCTACGCGATCGTGGATGCGATGAACGGCCATGATTTCGGGGGGATGCCGAAAGGGGTGTACATCAAGAATCGGTCGGAAATCCGCCAACCCGGCCTGCGTATGGTATTCCTGGACGAAGGGCGTCTGAGTCCGGGGAGTTGGACCATCTATTACGACCAGGAGCGGTGGTGGGACTGTGTTCCCATCCGCCACGGGATGGGCAGCACCTTCTCCTTTGTCGACGGCCATGCGGAGTACCGCAAATGGACCGACCCGCGGACCATCGAGATGGCCCGGAAGACATGGACCGCTGCTGGTTATCACGAGGAACATCCGGATAGCGAGGACCTGCAGTGGGCCCAGCGGGGTGTCTGGGGGAAACTCGGCTATTGAGAGGGATGCGCAATCAGATCTGCCCCCACGGAGACTCGCCTGTGAGACTGACGACCTGCCCGTCTGGCTCGACGACGTCCAGGTCTATCCGGACGCCGCGAAAAAACGCGTCGTCGTGCGCGCGAATATCGGCAACATCACGGGCGAGCCGGCGCCGGGGCAGATCACGATTGCGTGCGAGAGCTGCAATGTGGCCGAACCAGCCACCTTCGAGGCGCAATCAATCCAGGTCAAAGCTTCCGAATGGGAGAATATCATCGAGTTCACCTACCAGCCAGGCGGCGAAGTCTCTCTGTGGGACGAGTTCCAGCCGGCCCTGCTTCGCCTCGATCTGACGCTCGAAACCAGGGCCGGCGGACGGCCGTACCACGACCGCCGGTCGGTCACTTGCGGCATGCGAGATTTCACCCGGGAGAGAAACCGTTTTATGATCAACGGCAGGCGGGTCTTCCTGCGAGGCAGGATCGACTGCTGCTTTACCCTCTGACCGGCTGTCCCCCGATGGACAAGGCCGGCTGGCAGCGGGTGCTGTCAATCCTCAAGACCTGGGGCATCAACCACGTTCGCTTCCATTCCTGGTGCCCGCCGGAGGCGGCGTTCGAGGCGGCCGATGAGCTCGGCCTGTACCTCCAGCCGGAGCTCCCCAACAAATCTAGCGCCTTCCAGGCGCCGGAGAGCGAGGACGCGGCCGAACATAATGTAGACTGGCTCAATCCGGAGAGCGCCGAGACCCAGGTCTCGCTTCACAGTTACCTGAAGCGCGAGGGCAGACGGATTCTCCAGGCTTACGGCAATCACCCGTCATTCGTCATGTTCACCCTCGGCAACGAACCGGGCCGCCGCGAGGCTATGTTCGAGTTGGTCTCGCATTTCAGGCGAATCGACCCGCGTCACCTCGATGCCCAAGGCTCCAACAACCTCCACTGGAATCCCAGCCTGGCCGAGGGGGACGATTTCTGGGTAATCTGCAAGACGGCCAAAGACCTCCCGTTCCGCGGGGCCTTCTCTTTCTCCGACTTCCCGGATCCGCACACCGAGGGGCGTGCAGGTCACTCGAAGCTTCGCGGACGCCAGGACGCAACAACACCTCGCCGGCGGCGGCAAGGTCCTCTTGCTGCCGAGACTCGATAAGCTGCCGCACAGCGTCCCGCGGGCGTTTCAGACCGACTTCTGGTCGCCGATGTTCACGCAGAATGCCTCGAAGCGAGGCATCGCCCCCCCGCCGGGGACACTCGGCATTCTCTGCGACCCGACCCACCCGGCGCTGGCGTCCTTTCCAACGGAGTCTCACAGCAATTGGCAGTGGTGGCACCTGGTGAAGAACTCGCGGCCGATTATCCTCGATGCGACCTCGCCGGGCTACCGACCCATCGTGCAGGTGATCGACAACTTTGCCAGGAACCACAAGCTGGGCCTGCTGTTCGAGACGAAAGTGGGAAGGGCAGACGCTGGTCTGTGCGATCGACCTGCCCGCCTTGCAGGATAAGCCGGAGGCCAGGCAGTTTCTGTCCAGCCTGTATCGCTATGCGGCCTCGCCGCATTTCGACCCGAAAATCGAGCTGGACGCCGCGATGCTGAAGAGGGTATCCTCAACGGACTGAACTGCGGTTGTACAATGGATCGACACAACGAAAAGGTAGCCAATATGCACACAGCGATGAAGACACGCACCGGAGTCGAGAGCAGAGCCGTCTTGTGGCATATCGGCGATGTTGCAGTAGTAGCGGTGTTCAAGGTGAAGAGTCAACTTGGCCGGGACATTCTGCGCTGCCTGATGTTCATCGCGATGACAGGGGTAGCATGCGTTTCCGGCGCCGCCGTTGCCCGGCCGGAGACCTCGATCTCCCTTGCCAGCCACGTGATGGTTGCCGGTCTGCACTGTGGATACCAGCCCGAGGCCCTGGACATGGGCGCGGCGCGGCCACAGTTGCCGCACGCGGCCCGTCCTGCTGCGAGACCCAACATCGTCTTCATTCTGGCCGACGACCTCGGGTATTCCGACTTGGGCTGCTATGGCGGCGAAATCGCGACCCCTAACCTCGACTCCCTCGCCCGCAACGGCCTGCGCTTCACCCAATTCTACAACACCACGCGCTGCTGGCCCTCGCGAGGCGCGCTGCTCACGGGCTACTATGCGCAGCAGATTCACCGCGACGCCTTGCCTGGCCTTCCCGGCGGTACCCGGGGCATCCGGCCACCGTGGGCCCGATTGCTGCCGGATTTCCTCAAGCCCGCCGGCTACCGCTGCTATCACAGCGGCAAATGGCACATTGACGGCAAAGTACTCGACGGCGGATTCGACCGCTCGCTCAACATGAACAACCAGGGAAACTACTTCAGAGCCGCGGGCAATGCGATTGACGACAGACCCATTACCCCACCGGCGGACGAGAAAGGGTATTACGCCACCATCGCGATCGCGGATCATGCCGTCGAGTGCTTGAAGGATCACGCAGCAACCTACGCGGACCGGCCGTTCTTTCACTTCGTCGCTTTTATCGCGCCGCACTTTCCGCTGCACGCGCTCCCGCAGGACATCGCGAAGTATCGCGACCAATACCTCGCCGGCTGGGAGGCGATGCGTGAGGCACGTTTCGACCGGTATAAGGAAATGGGCATCGTCAATACCGCTCTTTCGGCGCTCGAACCCAACGTCGGCCCTCCCTACGCCTTCCCGGACGCGATCAAGAGGCTCGGTCCCGGTGAGGTGAACCGCCCCCTCCCGTGGAACGAGCTTACGACGGAGCAACGCCGCTTCCAGGCGACCAAGATGGCCATCCATGCCGCCATGGTGGACCGGATGGACCAGGAGATCGGGCGCGTCATCGCACAGCTCAAGGCAATGAACGCCTTTGAAAATACCCTCATCTTCTTCGCATCCGACAACGGCGCCAGCGCCGAGATCATGGTGCGCGATGGCGGGCACGATCCCGCCGCGCCGCCCGGCAGCGAGACGAGCTACCTTTGTCTCGGCCCCGGCTTTTCCAGCGCCTGCAACACCCCCTTCCGCCGCCACAAAACCTGGGTTTACGAAGGCGGCATCAGCACACCGTTCATCGTGCATTGGCCGGCAGGCATAGCAGCCAAGGGCGAACTGCGTCACACGCCAGGGCATATCATTGATTTCGTGCCGACGGTGCTTGAACTGGCCGGAGTCCGGAAACCGAATGAGTGGAAGGGTGAACCGATCCCCGAGGCGCCCGGCCGGAGCCTGGTCCCTGCCTTTGCCAAGGATGGGCTTGTTTCCCGCGAGAGCCTCTGGTGGCTGCACGAGGGAAATCGCGCCGTGCGCGTGGGCAATTGGAAGTTGGTTGCGGCCAAGGACGACCCTTGGGGACTCTACGACATGAGCACTGACCGCGCCGAGCAGATCGACCTGGCCGCAAAGATGCCCGACAAGGTCAGGGAACTCGAACGGGTCTGGCAGCATCAAACCGACGGTTTCACCGAACTCGCCCGCAAGACCCTCGCTGAGCAGCCGCCGGCAAATACCAAGCCGGGAAAGACCAAGCGATGAATCCTGTGATTCTGGCTGTGGTGCTTCTCACCACAGCCAGTGCCGAGAACGCCGCGACGTCACCCACGCCCGACATTGTCTTCATTCTGGCGGATGACGTGGGCCATGACTGAGACAGTGAATTGTTGGCTGCCTTGCCGCAGTGGCGGCAGTTGGCCTCTCACATGGCCAGTACCCGCCAGCCAGCGGGCTTCCAATCTGTGTCGTGTTCTCAAATTGGTCTCCAGGCGTGATAATCTGAACCGGCCCGAAAATGCCTGACGGCATGAGCGGCGGGATACTGGTGTGAACGGGCCGCGTCTTGCCAAGGGGAACCCTCCCATAGGAGCTGTCCGATGTCGGATCGGTTTGAATCCGATCAAGGTTGCTTCGCGTGAAGCGAGTTGACTCGGGCCGCAACGAATCCCCATTGAGCCGGTTGGCCCACAGGTTCGCGACCCGGATCTCCAATTGATTCGTGCCGGCGCGAACCGCTCCGGCAAGTTCGATCCGGTAGGGCGGCAGCCAAGCCAGCCCCAGGTGGTAAACGATTCCGCGCTAACCAGGCGTTTGTCGTAAACATGCGCGGCCGAGGCAATCTCCTTGATCAGGAGTATTCCGCGATGTCTGTTGCCAAACTCCCCCCGCGGAATATCGACCACCCCGAGCGTCTTGATTCCATCCACCGGATTGGAATCCCAGATCGGAGGCCCGGGCCCGCCCGACTCGGCGATGAGCTTCAGCCCATATGAGCCGAGGACCTTCCGCGCCGTCGCGTAATGCGAGTCGATCAACTGCTGCCCGTGATTGGCACAGACAAAACGCAGGATGTCCCAATCGCCGACCGGCACCTCCCAGCGCAATTTGCCGTCGGCTTCGATCCGTTTCGTCAGATCAACAACCTGGTTCAAATCAGCAAGCGATTTCGACTTGTCACGAGGCACGGCCAGCACCGCGACTTCGCGCAGATAGATCGGCCGGCCATGCGCGTCCCGCGGACAAAGTTTCGGCAGTTCGGGCAGGGGCAATTCCGCATGAAACCCCACGGGTCCGGTCACCGTGGTGATCGACTGGTAGATGCCTTTGCCGGCGTGCTGCGGCGCAATCCAGCTCCCGCCCGCATTCCAACCGCTTGAGGCAATCATACCGATTTCCAATCCGAGCCGGTCGGCCTCGCGAATCGCATGCGCCATCAGCCGCGTGGACCCCGGTCCAAGAAACGCAGGCCCGGCAGGCACTCGTCCGTCAGGATCGGCGTAAGCAGCCACGTCCCAAATCTCCCCGCCACGCATGCCTCCCTTTTTCATGGCCTCCAAATCGCGGGTGATTTGCTCCCTGGTGATCGATCCCTTGAGCCAATCCCAAAACGCCCCGGGCCGAGCATCAACCGGCGGATCGAGAAAAGCAGTGGGCGATAGCCGGTCCCCGGCCCGGTCCGGTTCTGCCAGCTTCCCGGCAGGGTTCGCCGCCACGGAAGCGGCGGAACCAATTTCACTGCTCGGCAAGAGACCACTTTGTAATGCAAGAGCAACGAGCAAGACGACCGGAGTCCGCCGGACCGCGCGTGAACATTGGATAGGTTGATGATCTTTCATGGATTTGTGGTTGTCCTATTATTGGGCGCATGGGTATCGATCCGCTCAAACGCCCAGCTCGGGAAGTACCGACCGGATCAGGGCACGGTCGTCTTCTGGCAAGGCCGCCAGGGGGCAAGGTTGGTCCTGCGGACGGGTTTGCTTTTGATTGATGCGCCCCAGCAGGCTCCAGTTGCGGC
>DCUI01000220.1 GCA_002327785.1 Phycisphaerales bacterium UBA2218 | reverse complement strand
TGGCGCACGGCATCAACAACTTCTTTGTGCTTGCTCCCAATCTGACCATCTACAACAAGCTCATCACCGATTTCACCCCCAACACGACCAAATACGTATTCAAGGGCATAGCGGAGTTGGCTGCGGAGCCTCCGGTTGTTATTACCGGCGACACCTATGAGAGTGGAATCGGCGTGCGGGAAGAAGCGCGACGGCAGCGCCTGCTGCCGGGGATGGCGGAATATGTGGGGGTGCACATCAACATCTTTAACATCTCGAAGATCAACTCCGAAGTGAGAGGCGGCAAGTCCCCCCGCATCAAGCGCCTGTCGGAATACATCGGTCAGAGCTATTTCGATTACCTCTCGGGCCTGCCGGATCTGGTCCTGATCATGGACGAATCGCACCGCTACCGGGCCAGCGCCGGGGTGCGGGCCATCAACGAACTCAAGCCGATCCTGGGACTGGAGTTGACCGCCACGCCCTTTGTAGAAACAAACCGCGGCCCGGCGCCGTTCAAGAACGTGATCTACGACTATCCGTTAGGCAAGGCCATGGCCGATGGTTTCGTCAAGGAACCGGCCGTGGTCACCCGCAAGAATTTCAACCCGGCGGGGATGTCCCATGAAGAAATCGAACGGCTGAAGCTGGAGGACGGCATCCGGCTGCACGAAAGCGTAAAGGTGGAGTTGGAGACCTACGCCCGGGAGAGCGGCAACGCGATCGTAAAGCCCTTCTTGCTGGTCATCGCCCGCGATACGACCCATGCCGGACACCTGCTGCAGCTGATCCAGTCCGACGCCTTCTTCGAAGGGCGGTATAAAGAGAAGGTCATTCAGGTTGACTCCAGCAGAACCGGCAAGGAAGAGGAGGAGATGATCGAGCGGCTCCTCCAGGTCGAAGCGACGACCGAGCCCACGGAAATCGTCATCCACGTCAACATGCTCAAGGAAGGCTGGGATGTGACTAACCTCTACACCATCGTCCCCCTACGGGCGGCCAATGCCCGCATCCTGATCGAGCAGTCCATCGGCCGAGGGCTGCGCCTGCCCTACGGCAGAAGAACCAACGTCACTGCCGTGGACCGGCTCAACATCGTAGCCCACGATAAATTCCAGGAGATCATTGACGAGGCCAACAGGCCCGATTCGGCGATCCGGATGCAGGCCGTGGTTCTTGATGAGGCAGCGCTGACCCAAAAGACGGTCACGGTCATTTCCCAGGCGAACATTGCCACGACCTTGGGGATCAAGCCGCAGCAAGTAACCGGCTCGTCGACGGTGGCAGGACAGGATCGGACACCGATCTTTACGAAGCCGGAAGAGCAGCAGGTGGCGAAGATCGCATGGGACGTCATCCGCAAATTGGAAAATCAGCCTCAGACGCTGCCCGATATCAGCCATCTAAAAAAACCGGAGATTCAGGCTGCCATTGTCAAGGCGGTGGAAGAACAGCGTCAGCCCGCACAGCAAGAGATCGAAGGCGTCTTGGAGAAACCGGACATCCCGGCTGTGGTGGCCAAGACGGTGGAGCAGGTGACGGCACAGACAATCAACATCCCCCGCATCCTGGTGGTTCCCAGGGGCGAGGTCAAATCGGGGTTCAAGCCCTTCACGCTTGAGCTGGAGTCCCTGAGATACCCGGCCGTCTCCGAGGATCTGTGGATTCAGCACTTGCGCACCCATCAGTTGGAGGTGCTGTCCCTGTGCCGCGACACCCAAGAAGAATCCAAGCCGGAGGACTACGTGGTAAGCGGCCTGATCGATTTCGATGACATCTGTTACGACGACCACGCCGATCTGCTCTACGATCTGGCCGGGCAGACGGTGCGGCATTTCGAAAGCTACCTTTCTGAAGAAGACGCCCGCAAGGTGCTGCGCTGCTATCAGAGGGACATCGCCCGGTTCATCCACTCGCAGATGCAGGCCCATTACTGGGAGGATGCTGCCGGATATGAGTCGGTCGTCAGCAAGGGTTATACGGAGCTCAAGGAAAGCGCCTATACCTATAACATCGCGGAGCCGCCGCTCGATTATCGGGCGTCGCCCTCAGATAAAAGCAACATGGCAAAATACCTCTTCAACGGGTTCACGCACTGCCTGTATCCGGTGCAAAAGTTCGATTCGGAAGCGGAACGCAAGCTGGCCGTGATCCTTGACCGCGATGCCGATAAGTGGATCAAACCCGCCAAAGGCCAGTTTCAGATCTTTTATCGTGTAGGGGCCGATCACCCTGAATATCAGCCGGACTTTGTGGCCGAAACGCCAGAGGCGATTTTCATGCTCGAACCGAAGGCCCGCAACCAAATGGAAGATCCTATCGTCCTGGCCAAGAAGGATGCCGCCGTCCAATGGTGCGCCAATGCATCAGAGCATGCCCGCAGTAACGGCGGCAAGCCCTGGCGCTATTTGCTCATCCCCCATGACGAGATTGCCGAGAACATCACGCTGGAGGCACTGGCGAAGAGGTTCAGTGCCTCCTAAGGAGCCGACCATTCTTATGTACAGCGCCGCACTCATCAACGATCCTTTCGGAGACCCCGGGGTTTACGTGGAGTGCAAGTACCGCCGCGCGTCTCTCCTGTTCGATCTCGGAGACCTGCACCGCCTGCCGCCGCGCAAGCTCCTGAAGATCGGCTATATCTTCGTGTCGCACACTCACATGGACCACTTCATCGGGTTCGACCAGCTGCTCCGGCTGTGTCTGGGCCGCGACAAGCACCTGCACCTCTTCGGGCCGTCGGGGTTTCTCGAACGTCTCGAACACAAGCTGGCGGCCTATACCTGGAACCTCGTCGAGAATTACGAGAACGATTTCGCCATCATCGCGACGGAGATCCACCCGCGGGGCCGGACTGTCCGACGCTACGACTGCCGAACGGCCTTCCGCCCCGAGCCCCTGGAGGCGGGTCCCGCCGCTGACGGCGTGCTGGTCGAGACGCGCTTCTTCACCGTGAGCGGCGTCTTCCTCGACCATCGCATCCCCTGCCTGGCCTTCCGCTTCGAGGAGCGGCGGCGCTTCAACATCCTGAAGACGGTCCTGGTGGAGATGGGCCTGCCCACGGGCGCCTGGCTGATGACCCTGAAGGAGCACCTCGTCAACGGCGACCCGGACGAGACGCCCGTCCAGATCCGCTCCCGGGATCCCCTGGGCCGGATCGAGGAGACGTGGCGGCCCCTCGGCGAGCTCAAGGCGGCCGTCAAGGTGAGCCCGGGCTTCAAGATCGGCTACGTCACCGATGCGGCCTACAGCCCGGAAAACCGCGCCGCCATCCTGGGGGTGGCCGATCAGGCGGAC
>DCUI01000145.1:2593-3479 GCA_002327785.1 Phycisphaerales bacterium UBA2218 | reverse complement strand
ACCGACATCGTCGGCGGCATCGTGGGGGCGGATTACGTGGAGGACGAAAGCGGCGGCCGGATCGAGTGCGCGGGGGAACTCTATGTCTCCGACAGCCCGCACGCGCAGTTGGCTTACAAGCTCATCCGCAAAGGGATCATCTCGCAGGTCTCCATGGAATGCGACTACGAGGAAGGCGAGTGTTCGGTCTGCGGTAAACGGGTCGCCTCGAAGAGCGATTACTGCGTCCACCTGCGCAAGAACAAGGGCGGCGAGCTCCAGGGGCAGCCCGTCTACGAAATCCTCCACGGTGTCACCTTCACCGGGCTTGGGTTACTCGACCGCAAAGGCGCGGACGAGAACGCCCGCATCCTGAAAGTCGCCGCGGCGGAAAACGATGGTTCGAAAACCCACTCTGAAGGAGGTCCGACTATGGACGAGAAACACAAGGAAACCGAGGAACGAGCGCTGGAAGCCGCCAAGAAGAAGGACGACGGCGGCGGGACAGCGCCCGATGACAAGACCCGCCTCAAGGAACTGGAGCGGGAGAACAAGGAGCTCAAGCAGCAGGTGCTCGGCCTGCAGAAGCAGCTCGAGGAATTTGAAGCTGAAAGGAAGGCCGCCGCGAACCGGAGCCGGGCACAGAAGCTTCTGCGCAAGATCGAGAAAAACGGTCTGGCCTTCGAGTCCGACGAGGAGCGCGAGCAGGAACTCGCCCGTCTGGCCGGACTTTCCGATGACGCCTTTGCCGCCAGCGAAGCCGCTTTCGAGCGGATGCTCAAGGCCGGGCCCCGCGCCCACGCCGACGACAAGGACGCCAATGACCGCGGCGCTCCCGCGGAAACCGCGAAGGGTTCACGCGCAGGCGACGATTCGCCCCTGCGCAGCGATGCGGGCGTACGTCCGA
>DCUI01000145.1:0-2529 GCA_002327785.1 Phycisphaerales bacterium UBA2218 | reverse complement strand
TCCGCGACCGGCGAACCGGTTTCGAACAACTGACAAAGGAGGAATGACCATGGCTTTCATCAATCCCAATCACCGGGGCCTCGCTTACGGCGACGGCTACCTGCAGGGCGACGGCCAACTCGGCCAGTTGGTGAGGATCGTCGGCAACGACCTCTTCGCCGTGAACACCACGCCGACAACCAAGTCCTTTGGCATTCTGATCAAGGACTACAAGAACGGAGAGATGCCCGGCATCTACTGCATGGGCGGCGTTTATGAAACCGACGTCTTCGAGGGGACCGTGAATCCCGGCGACGACCTGAAGGTCTCGGGCAGCGGCAAACTCACCGCGGGCGTGCAGGCGGGCGAAGAAGTCATCGCCCGGGCCGTCTCCGTCTCCGGCGGAACGATCAAGTTCCGGCTGCTCATCTGATTAAAGGAGGAAAACGATATGGAGACGATCCGCATGAACGTGCACAGCCAGGAATACATGGAGACGATGGCGCGCCTGATGTCCGAGGCGCTCGAGTCCCCGGAGGGGATGCGCGCGCTGGCCGCCGCCATCTCCGAGCCCATCGAACAGGAGATCAAGCGCAAGGAGATCTCTTCGCTGCTGCTCACCAAGCACACCCTGCCCAAGGGCGAGCGCCCTCTCTACCAGAAGAAACCCAAGGTGAAGGCCTACTGGATTTCCACCGAGGGCGAGGCTCAGGAGCAGGAGGTCGGCAAGGACGAAGTGGAGTTTCCCACCAACCGTATCCACTCCGCGCCCATGGTCGACGTTTCGGTGCTCAAGAACGGCAACATCGGNNCGGCGGTGCCCGCGGCCAACACCGTTGAAGTAACCGGCGCGACCCTCACCGAGGAGGCACTCAACGAGGCGATCTCCATCATCGAGGACCTCGAGTTGACGGTGAAGTACATCGTCATGCGGGGCCGCCGCTTCAATGACCTGCGGGGTTGGAACCTGGACCCGGAGACCAAGTCCGAGTTGCGTGCCAAAGGTCTGATCAAGAACTACGGGACCGGCGGCATTCTGTTGACCGCCGCACAGGCCATAGACGAGGTGCTGCTCATCCCCGACGAAGAGGTGGGCAAGTTGCCGGTGCGCGAGAACCTCAAGACCGAGGCCATCGAGCAAAAAACCCGCTTCAAGACCGGCTGGCTTGTCTGGTCGGAACTGGGGCAAGGCATCACTCGGCCGGATATCCTGGCCAAGATCAAGATTCTCGGCTGACGGAGGTGAACCGTGACGGTGAAACTGAAGAACATCCGCCCGGGAGTCTTGATCATCGCCGACGCCAAGCTGCGCCTCGACCCCGGCCAGGCCTTCGAAACGGATTCCATCTCTCCTCAGATGGAGTCGGCATTGTCCGCGGGAAGGCTCGCGCGGATGGATGGCAAGGATGATCACCGGAAACAGGACGAAAGCCCTCCGACCGGTACTCAAGACGAAGACTTCTCAGGGCTCACCGCAGCCGAGGCCATCTCCCGGATCGGCACCGAGGGCGACCCCGACAGGCTCAAAGCTCACTTGGCGGGCGAGAAACGAAGGACGGTGATCGAGGCCCTCAAGAAGCGGTTGACGGAGGTGGAAGGTGGCGCTGACTGATCTCGTCGCCGTTCTCCGGACCGACCTGTCCGATCCCCAGGGCGAGCTGTTCAGCGAGGACGTCCTTTCTCGCTGCATCCTGAAAGGCGTCTATCGTCTGGCGCGCGACCTGGAGCTTTCCATGTCCGTCGTGAACGGAGAGGTGGTTCCGGAGCCGGAAGGCGAACCGCGCGAGTTGCTGCTCCTGCTGGGCCAAATTCATGCATGCCAGGTCATGCGGGCACAGACCGCCAACGCGTTCGCCTTTTCCAGTGGCGACAAGAGGGTGGACAAAACCAAGCAGCCGGAGCATTGGGCCGGGATCGAGGGAGACCTCAAGGCCGTGTACAAGCAGCGGCTGAGTGAAATCAAACCGGGAGCCGCCGCATCCCCCGAGGACTACATCATCACACCCGGCGGACTCGCACCGGTCATCTACGATCAAGGAAGCGAGATTGAGCTGTGACTCTGCTAAGCGATCCCGAGAAAGCGGCGGCCGCCGGGGACGTGAGGGAACTGATCCTGGCAAGCTCACAGGAAGCCGCGTTGCTGCGCGCTGTGCCCAGCGAGCGATTGTATGGATCGGACGACGCATCGTTCACTGAAGTGGAGACCTTTCCGCTTGAGTTTATCGAAACGCCGCCGGAAGACCTCGCCAACAAAATCGACGCCACGGCCTGCGTGCTGCCCGGACTGGACGTAAGACCGGAAGACCGGGTGCAAAGCGGAGCGGACGTGTTTCGGGTTCAGACCGTAGTGGAGGAGCGTCTTTTCGGCGTCGCAACCCACAAGGTACTGAAGCTGGTGCGCATCCATGGGAGTTAAGCGTTTCGGCGACTGGGACAAAGCGAAAGCGAAGCTGGCCGCCAATCCCGGAGCCCGACTCGCGCTGGCGATCAGGCAGGCGACCATCAAGAACGCCGTTCTCCTGGTGCGCGAGATCAAACGCGGCATCCGCT
>DCUI01000119.1 GCA_002327785.1 Phycisphaerales bacterium UBA2218 | reverse complement strand
GCAAAAACCGGATGAGCCAAAAAACGCTCCCCCGCTCGCCGTACCATGGGGCATGTCCTCAGGTCGCGCCCAGGCCGTCCATTTGTACTTCTCGACCCACGCGGGGACCGGAAAGGTCCCGCGGTGATGCGCCCGCACGGGAACGCTCCCGGTCGCGAACAACGCGATATCACCATTCGTGTCCGCCGCCGAGACCGCGCTGATAGGGATCACCACGTCCATCATAGCCTCGCGGAGCTCGTGCACATTCTCGGCGCCGTTCGCCCGGCGAAGGCTCGCGAGCGTCTTTCCGGCCCCACGAGCCCTCCAGTGCACCGACACCAACGGCGCCGCCTCGCCAAGCAGGTCCGGGTACATGTCATTGAGCAGCGGCCCGCGAGGCGTGCGCCGGATTCGCACCGTTGTCTCCCGGAGCGATGATCCCTCCCGGATGCGCAGGATCACTGCCTCGCTCGCCATCGGCTCCGGGCCCCCCGGTCCCAGAACCTGTCCGTCGTTCTCAGTATCCTCGCGCTCGATATACAGATCGACCACATCCGCCATGGCGGCGGTAATCGTCCAGGCCACTCGCCGGTTATGTCCGAACATCACGTACGGGATACCCGGCACGGTCATCCCGATCACCTCCAGCCCGGGGCAGTGCAGGTGCTGCTGAAACACAATCGAAGGAACCATGTGCGGTAGGTGAGGATCACCCGCAAGAATGGGCATCCCCGAACGCGTTCTCTCCCCGCCCACGGCCCAGCCGTTGCTCCCGCCTTCGAACTTCGGGAGAACCCCCGTCCTCGGCACCGCCGTAAGCTGCGCCCGCACCCCAGCGTACGGGCGCTCGGCGAACATCGCCTTGATCTCCGGAACCACGGACGGTGCAAGCGCATGCGGCGTTCCTTGTGCCTGCAGACTCGCCTCGCCAGGCCACACTTCCGACGGCAGGATCTGCTCCGCTCGCTCGTGCCCGACCTGCAGTGCCAGCAGCAGCCGGCACATCTCCTGCTCCCAGTTGTGGGTGATCCCCCACCCGACCATGGCGCCTACCGCGAACGAGTCCGCGACCGTCCACGACTCCGGCTTGACCCGCAGCAGGCGATATTCGACCGGCTCAAAACGCCCCAGCGCGCTGTTGACGCCTTCCACGTACGCCGTCAGCAGTGTTCTCGACGCCTCGTCGAGCTCGGCCGCTTCCGATTCGGCCGCCTCCTCGAGGCCCCAGCCCCGCATCGCTCTGTCGAGCGCAACCGTCGAGCCCAACGCCGCCTCCTGCTCACCCACCAGCTCCGACAAACGCCCCCGGGCGTAGCGACGGACGATGTCCATCTGAAAGAACCGCGCCCTTGCGTGCAGGAACCCCACCGCGCGCACCAGGTCCAGTTCATCTTCGGCCTCGATGTGGGGTACGCCGAGATCGTCGAGGTAGACACGAACCGGCGCCTGAAACCCAGGCACATCGAGCGTCGCGGTCTTGTCCTCGGGGTAGTCAGGGGAAATCCGATAAGCCAGGTAGGACCAAGTAGAACAGCCGGTCGCAAACAAGGCCAACACAACGATGCACACCGATGAGCCCCGGATCCGCTTTGTCGCCGAAGCGATGATATTGATGATATTGGGGATAACCATTTATTATTTCCTCCCTGCTTGCTCCCTGTCATTGGTTCTTCTGTGTAACCGCCCGCAGCACCCATCATCGTTCATCAATCGACAGTTCCTGCGGACATGTTGCCTGCAGCCGGTCGAATTGTCAAGAGAAAGCGATCGCATGGCTGTGTCATGCGAGCACTCTATCCCCGCCCCATTTGGCATAATTCAGGGCCATCCGGCGGAATCGTGTCCCACATGAGAGAGTGATAGCTCGCCGAACGCCGGAAACACATGTACCGGCCTCTTTCGATTCGACCGGGCCAGCCCCCCCACCAGGTCTGCGGGACATACAATTCCATTGAACAGTCCGGAGGATGTTCTCGTGGATGGTTACAGGGGCCGTCTCGACGTGACATGGAATCTGGGGGCCAGGTCCGTCACAGGGACTCGTAAAAAAAACGGTCCAAAACCACTTTAGAATGCGGCCGGTTCGACCGATGTAGGAAACGACGAATGCCCTGGCGACAACGCCGGGGAGCCGGTGACCGGAGAATCCTCGTACTGTTTGCGGACCCGTGGAGAGCCTATGGTAACGACTGTATCGCTTGAGGATGTGATGCTGGATGGCGCGAAGGAGGTCTTCGCAAGCGTGGTTTCGATGCCCATGGAGAGATTGGCCGACCCGGGGCCGGACAACGCGGACACGACCATTCTCGCGAGCATCACGTTCACGGGCGACCTCGAAGGCTGCTTCGGGATCTCCTGCGGCTGCACGTGCGCTCGGGCCGTGACCGCAGGGATGCTCTGCATGGAGGACAGCGCATCCTTGAGCGATGGCGAGATCATCGACGCGATCGGCGAGATCGCAAACATGATCATGGGGGGTGTCAAGACCCGCGTACAGCACGAAATCACGAATATCGAGATCTCGATTCCATCCGTGATTCACGGTCGCCAACTGAAGAACCGTCTCGGCGAGGGGACGGCCCGCGTCGCGGTGCCCGTGACAATCGGGTCTGAGCACCGCGCGGAGCTGTCCCTGGTGTACCGTCGGCACGGCGTTTGAGCCGCCGGATCGCTCCGGAACCCAGCGAGACACACGGATACTCGCTCCTCTACACCGGGCCCATGCCGGATGACGAGATGTTCGTCACCGTGGGAGGCCGCTCGGATAATCGCTTAGCCATCCGCTGAACGCGCCAGGCCCAATTGCCGCTCCAGCCTTCATCCATAGCCTGCTTACAAATCTCAATGGCCCGCGAGCAGACATCCTCCTGTTCCAGGACGGTCGCCGCGTGCTGATACCCCAGGTGGACGGGAAGAGGCTTGCCGGGATACCTCTCACAAAACGTCCGGGCGGCCTGAGCGGAAATCCTGATCTGCTTATGACAGGCGGCGAACGCCAAATCCGCTGCATCCAGGAAGTGTTCCTTCCACCGCAGGTGCAGGCGAATCATCTGGTGATAGGTGAAGTACAGGCCAAGCAGATCGTTCTCGGCCATAGCCCTCTCCTCGGCCTTGGCAAGAACAAGGCAAGCCAGGGCCCGATCCTCCGGGTGCTCGCTGAGTCGGTGCGCCAGAAGGATCAGCAGTTCCGCGGCCGTTTGCACGGACAACAGCCCGCGATCCCTCGTCAGCGGCCGCGCCCCCGCGGGCAGTTCTGGGCACTGGAACGCCGCTTCCATGCGCCGGCGCTGCCTCGCTGAGAACACCGAGAGCCACCAGGATCCCAGGCCGAAGTAGCCGAGTTCGCCGTCGATTTCGGTATGTCTGTTGAGAATACGGGTGAGTACGCGCATGCCGGTGCCTATTTGCCGCCTGATTCTGAGATCCACTAAAGCATAACGAATGCCGGTCGGCAAGCCAACGACGCGGATGAACCGAAAGACATCTATGACGAATTCACGGCCCAAGACCCGATAAAGAGAGCAAAAATGCGTGCGTCGGACGAGCGACGCGGACAGGTGCGAACTGCGGAACCGAATAAGGAGAACCACAAAGCCGCCGACCAGATCATTCATCCCCTTGTCAACGCAGTCGCCGAGCCGTATTACCACAGCGGCAAGAACCGCAAGAGGCGCCGCGAGTGCGAGGTGTTCCAGGACTTGCATCCCCGGCACAGGCACAATTTGCGTGCCTTCAGACGGGCATGTGGGTAGAATGCCGTCCTGAACGTGGAAACATAGAACGATGGAGGTCCCATGTCGCCCACAAGACCGGCCGTGGAGGGAGTTGGCCGCACGCCCCCGCGGCCCTATCTGAGGGTTCGCAAACGCGCGAGAGAGATCCTGGCTCATGCCAAGGCCGCCGATACGGCGAGCAGCATCTTCGACGCATTCATCGTCGCGCTCATTCTGCTCAACGTGGTGGCAATGGTCGTGGAATCGGTCGAGCGTATCCGCTCGCTGATGCCGATGTGGTTCGCCGCGTTTGAGTATTTCTCGGTGGTGGTATTCTCCGTCGAGTACGTGGTGAGGACGTGGTCCTGCGTGGAGGACCCGGCGTATGCCAAACCCCTCCTCGGGCGTCTCCGCTTCGCTTTCACGCCCCTGGCGCTTGTGGACCTGGCGGCAGTGCTGCCTTTCTATCTGCCGTTTTTGGGCATGGACCTCCGGGTGCTGCGAATGTTCCGGCTGCTGCGAGTCATGCGAATCATGCGGATCGCCAAGCTCGCACGCTATTCCGACTCGCTCCAGATGCTCCTGCGGGTCGTCAAGAGCCGACGGGATCAACTCCTCAGTGCGGTGTTCATTCTCCTGATCTTCCTGGTGGTCGCCGCTTCCATAACGTACTATGCAGAGCACGATGCCCAGCCCAAGACGTTTTCGAGCATCCCGGCCGCCATGTGGTGGGCCGCTGTGACGCTCACCACCGTCGGGTATGGCGATGCCTGCCCGGTCACCCCCGTGGGCAAGCTGATGGCGTCGATCACTGCCATGCTGGGGATTGGGATGTTCGCCCTCCCGACCGCCATCCTTGGCGCCGGGTTCCTGGAGGATCTGGCCGATCGCAAGAAGACCCAGCAATGTCCGCATTGCGGAAAGGAGATCTCGGGCTAAATGAGACCGATTGGCACCCTCGCGGACGAAATCCAGGCCAGACACTTCGGCAACTTCCTGTACGGCAAAGGCATCGAGAACCAGGTAGACCCCAACTCCCAGGGCTCGTGGGAGATCTGGGTCCTGGACGATGTCCACGTCGAGGCCGCCAAGTCGTTTCTGGATCGGTTCAGCCGCAACCCCGACGATCCGACCTTTGCAAAGGCATCCGACGCCGCAGCCCGGCAGAGACGACACGACGAGGCGACCCAAGCCCCCAAACGGGCCCGCATGGTCGATGCGCGAACGATGTTCTATAGCCCGCCCGCCCCCCTCGGCCCCGTCACCCTTGCGCTGATCGTCATCAGCATCGCGGTGGCGGTCTTCACCTCGCTCGGCGGGAATGCACAGTCCGTCCAGCCCTTGTCCATCACGGAGTATTGGCATGATGGGCACCACATCGCACCGATTTCCTGGCTGCCCGAGGTCCGTCACGGCCAGATCTGGCGGCTGTTCACACCCATGTTTCTGCACTTCGGTATCCTGCACATCTTCTTCAACATGCTCTGGCTGCGGGACCTTGGGAGTATGATTGAGGCACGCAAGAACCCCTGGCTGCTGCCGGTCCTGGTGCTTGTGATTGCCGGCGCGTCGAATCTCGCCCAATACTGGCACACCGGCCCGACTTTCGGCGGCATGTCCGGCGTCAACTACGGGCTGCTCGGATACATCTGGATGCAGGGCAAGTTCAATCCCGCATCCAAGTTGTCGCTACAACCGCAAGTCGTCACCTCCGCCATCCTCTGGTTCCTTCTTTGCCTGTTCCATCTGATTCCCAACATCGCCAACACGGTGCATGCCGTGGGATTCGGTGTTGGGATCGCCTGGGGCTTCATCGATGCCCGTGTGAGGGTGGCTATGCGCCGCTACTGAGACGCCGCGACGAATGCGGTAGAGCTATCGAGAAGGGAGAGGGTGGCCCGTCTCGCCCGGCCCGATGGGTCCTTGCTCGAACTCGCGAGGATCGTATGCGGTCACGCGCATTCGCTCCCCCACCTTCTTATAGTGCAGCAAGGCGCTATCCCTGTCCTTGAAGTCCTTATCCAAGAACAAGATGCTGGTCATACCAGCCGTGATGATATCGCCATCCTGGAGCGCTTCTTCGCCCTCGATCCGATGGTTGTTGATGTAGACGCCATTGCGACTCTTCATGTCGTAGGCGAAATACCGGCTTGTGGCCTGGTCGAATCGAATCTGCACGTGCTTGCGAGAAACCATGTTGTCCAGGATTTGGATGGGCAGCGCCTCATCCCGCCCAATGACGTTCGTCCGGCGCCCCAGCGGATAGTAACTGCCCTCCTGCTTTCCGTTCGTCACAATCAATGACGCCATGATTCTACCCCGATCATTACCCCGGCAACACCAGTTGGGTTCCCAAATATGACGCACCACACTCGGCAACCCTCATCCCCGAACGCCATGCTACGACCGCGAACCTCGGACGTCAAGCCCCAATCATTCCCTCCTGAGAGGCCCCCAGTCCATCAAACTTATGGGACCTTTTGCGGCCGGATGGAGGCATTGCGAGGTCCTGCGACAACCCCGGTACGGTTGGAAAGTACAATCCGGCCGCCTCAGCGAAAGAGGCTGTGGAGAAACAACACCCGATTAGCCGAAAAAGGAGGGTAAGGTGTATGGCGTCGTTTCCTGGTGGAGGCGTCCCGTGCTCGCCACAAGCCATAACACCGAGGATAGGTAGTAGATTGGAGCTGTGAAGGCGATGATCCTCAAGAACCTCTTTGTCTACCCCAAGCTGCCCGAGAACCTCAGCAAGCTGCACAAGCTCGCTTCCAACCTCTGGTGCACATGGAATTATGAGGCGATCCGGCTGTTCTATCGCATCGACCCCCAGCTCTTCCGGACCGTGAATCACAACCCCATCCAGTTCCTCGTCAACCTCCCGAAGGAGCGAATCAGGCAACTGTCGCACGATCGGGGCTTTCTGTTCGAGCTGGACGAGGTCTGGCAGCAGTTCCAGCAGTACATGCAATACAGCGAACAATTCAAGACCACGTATGACGGCGTGCTGCGAGAAAACGACATCGTGGCTTATTTCGCCATGGAGTTCGGCCTGCACGAGTGCATCCCGATCTATGGCGGCGGTCTCGGCGTGCTGTCGGGCGATTTCCTCAAGGCCGGCTCGGACGTGAATATGCCCCTGGTCGGCGTCGGCTTGGTCTACAAGTACGGATACTTCACGCAACGGATCACCGCCAATGGGGAACAGTACGAGCAGTCCGCCGAGTTCGACAACCACCTCATTCCGATGCACGAGCTGCGAGGGCCCGAGGGAGACAAGGCCCACATCGAAATGCAGATGCTCGATCAGACGGTCAAGGTCAAGTTGTGGCAGATCGACGTCGGTAAGACCCGGCTCATTCTCCTCGACACGGACCTCGAAGAGAACCCGCCCCATCTGCGGGACATCACGCGGGAGCTCTACGTGGCAGATCGAACCAAACGCCTCCAACAAGAGGTGCTCCTGGGGATCGGCGGCGTGCGGGCCCTGGAGCGACTCGGCATCGAGCCCCGGATCTACCATATCAATGAGGGGCATTCGGCGTTCCTGATCCTCGCGAGACTCCAGCGGCTGATGCTCCGGGAAGGACGCAGTTTCATGGAGGCGAAGGCCCTGATTCGGGCGTCCACCGTGTTCACCACGCATACGCCGGTGATCGCCGGGAACGAGAATTTCGACACGGGCCTCGTCAAGGAGTACATCGAGCCCGAAGTCCGCCCGTTGGGTCTGTCGTTCGATGATCTGGCTTCGCACGCCTTCATCGACGGCAACACGAAGAGTTTCTGGCTGCCGGCCCTGGCCATGCGGTTTGCGCGGCATCTCAATGCCGTCTCGAAGATGCACCGGGATGTATCGCGACGGATGTGGGCGGGGCTGTTCCCCGGCCAGCCGGAGATGGAGATGCCGATCGACTACGTCACCAACGGCGTCCACCATTCCTGGCTCAGCGAGCCGTTCATCGATCTGCTCAAACGGCACGTGGGAGCGGACTACGTCCGCAGTGCCTGCGAAGCACAGACCTGGGACAGGGTGCTGGCCATCCAGGAAGACGAGGTCTGGCAGGCCCATCACCGGAACAAGCAGAGCCTGATCACCTTCATCCGCAAGAAGCTCGCCGACGATCTGACGGCGCGGGGATACATCGAGTCCAAGGTCATGAAGCTGACCCGCGCCCTGAACCCGGAATATCTGACGATCGTGTACGCCCGCCGGTTCGCCCGGTACAAGAGAGCCACGCTCATCCTGCGGGACAAGGACCGGCTCGCCAAGATCCTGACGAACTCCACCAAGCCGGTGCAGCTCATTTTCGCCGGCAAGGCCCATCCGGCCGACGGCCTCGGCAAGAGCATGATCCGAGAGATCATCGATTTCGCCAAGAGCTATCACCTCGAAGACCGGGTCGTCTTCGTGGAGAACTACGACATGAACGTGGCCCGTCATCTGGTCTGGGGAGCCGACGTGTGGCTCAATAACCCAATGAAGGAGAACGAGGCCAGCGGCACCTCCGGCATGAAGGCAGCCATCAACGGCGTCCTGAATATGAGCGTCCTCGACGGCTGGTGGCCCGAGGGCTACAACGGCCGAAACGGCTGGGCGATCACCGGTGCGGAGTACAATAACCAACCCGAAATGCAGGAGGCGGCCGAGGCCGAGCAGATCTACGACCTGATCGAAGCCGAGATCAGTGAGTTGTATTATGACCGCAACGAGGCCGGCGTGCCGGTCCGATGGGTCGAGATGATGAAACAATCCCTCTGCTCCGTCTGTTGCCAGTTCAACATGAACCGCGTGCTGGCCGAGTACATGGACAAATTCTACGCCCCCGCGACGGCCCTGACCGAGAACCTGACCCGCAACGATCACGAATCCTTGAAACAGGCGCTTCACAGCGCCCAGGAAATCGTCGGGTTGTGGGACAGAGTCACCCTCGGCGGGCTGACCACAAGCGTGGACAAAAAAGAAGTCGTTGCCGAGGGTGAACACATCGAGGTAGCGTGCAGCGTCGATCTCAACGGCGCGCCCGCCGGCCTGTTTGAGGTGGAGCTGTTCTACATGCTGCGCGACACCAACGAACACAGGGTCATCACGATGCGGCCCAGCGACGCGTCGCGACGGCCGGTCGTGTTCGAGTGCGGCTTCGAGATCGCGGGCCGGGGTCTGCTCAGCATCAATGCACGCATCAAACCGTCGTCGCCCATCCTCCAGGACCTCTACCCGGAACTGGTCAAATGGGCGTCATAACCAAGGGCACGCGACGGCAAGGGCGCCACGCCCCTCGTCCTGTCGTCTTCTTTGTGCAGGTCGTGCTCGTGCGTCTTGTCAAACGGTGACCGCGGTCGCATCCCGACCGGTCTTGCCGTTTCTCCAATGCAACCGCGGATAACCACCGGCAGCTTGGCAAGATGCTCTCGTTCCATGAGGCTCAACACGATCTCGCGCACTTGTCGCCACGGTTTCTCACAGAAATTGTCGACGGTATTGGCTCCCGGTACTCTACGGCACCCCCAATCCCTAAT
>DCUI01000271.1 GCA_002327785.1 Phycisphaerales bacterium UBA2218 | reverse complement strand
CGCCGGAACTTCGGTGTCGATACGAATTTCTACCCGCTGGGCTCGTGCACGATGAAGTATAACCCGAAGGTGTGCGAGCGGATCGCCGCCTATCCGGGTCTTGCGCACTTGCACCCGTTGCTGCCTCAGTTGCGAAGGGGCGGCATGCTCACGCAGGGGGCCCTGGCGATTCTCTATGAGATGGACCTGCTGCTTCGCGAGATCACCGGGATGGCGGGCTTCACGATGCAGCCGCTGGCCGGTGCGCACGGCGAGTTGACCGGCATGATGATCATGGCCGCCTACCACCGCGACAAGGGCAACAAAAAGAGCATCGTCCTGGCCCCGGACAGCGCCCACGGCACGAACCCCGCTAGCGCGGCGATCGCGGGCTATCGAGTGGTCTCGATCCCAAGCAAGGAAACCGGCGATATGGACCTCGACGCCCTCAAGGCGGTTCTCACCGACGAAGTGGCGGGCATCATGCTCACCTGCCCCAGCACGCTGGGCCTGTTCGATCCTCATATCAAGGAGATTTGCGACCTGGTCCACAACGTGGACGGGCTCGCCTACTACGACGGCGCAAACCTGAACGCCATCGTGGGCAAGGCCCGGCCGGGCGACTTCGGCTTCGACATCGTGCACCTGAACCTGCACAAGACCTTTGCCACGCCTCACGGCGGAGGCGGTCCGGGGGCGGGCCCCGTCGGTGTGAAAGAAAAGCTCGTTCCGTATCTGCCGATCTCGATCGTGGTCAAGCGCAACGACGGTACATACGCCCTCGAATACGACCGCCCGAAGTCCATCGGCTACATTGCGCCATTCTACGGCAACTTCGGCATCATCCTGCGGGCCTATGTCTACACGCTCATGCTGGGCGGCGAGGGCCTTCGCCATGTCGCTGAGACAGCGGTCCTGAATGCCAATTACATCCGCGCCAGGCTCCGCAAGCACTACAAGCCGGCTGTGGATCGTATCTGCAAGCACGAGTGCGTCTTCAGCACTACGGAGAGAATGTCTGAAAACGGCGTCCACGCCCTGGATATCGCCAAGACGCTGATCGACATGGGCTTCCACCCGCCGACGATCTACTTCCCGACGACCGTGAAAGAGGCCATGATGATCGAGCCGACGGAGACCGAGGGCAAAGAAACGCTCGACGCCTTCATCGAGGCCATGATCGAGATCGCGAATATGGCCGGCAAGGACCCGGAGAAGCTGAAGGCGGCCCCGATCAACGCCCCGGTCTCCCGACCGGACGAAGTCGGCGCCGCCAAGAATCTCAACATCGCGTGTCTGTGACGCCGATGCCATAAGGCACCTGCCGGAGAGATGACCTGGGGTAGTCTGTGAGGGGGACCGTTATGCGCTCTTCTGTGGCTGCCCTACCGGTGGCGTTCGACCGCCGGATGTGTACAATACGGCAAAAGCTCCGGGCCGTCGCTTCGGAATGTGCGTAGGCATTTGCGAAGGGCCGGAGCCAATGTTGGCGTATGGAAAGCCCGGTACCGGGATATGAAAATCATAAGCGTCCATAACATCAGCAAGGCATTCGGTAAGGTGCATGCCGTCCGTGATTTGAGCTTCGAGGTCGAGGAAGGCACGTGTTTCGGCCTGTTAGGTCCCAACGGGGCCGGCAAGACGACGATGATGAAGATGATCTACGGCCGGAGCAGCCGGGACACCCACGACGGGGGGACGATCCGCGTCTTTGGCTACGATCCCGCGTGCGACGAGTTGGCCATCAAGTACCTGTCGGGGGTTGTGCCGCAGGAGAACAACCTCGACGACGAGCTCGACGTAATCCAGAACCTGATGATCTACTCGAAGTTCTACGGCCTGTCCGGCAGCGTGGCACGGGGGCGCATCAAGACGCTGCTCGATTTCCTCGAATTGTCCGAGAAAGCCCAGGCGAGGATTCGAGAGTTGTCCGGCGGCATGCAGAGGCGACTGGTCATCGCCCGGGCCCTCTTGAACAACCCCAGGCTGCTGATCCTCGACGAGCCGACGACCGGCCTGGACCCGCAGGTCCGCCACCTGATCTGGGACAAGCTGCGACAGCTCAGGGCCCAGGGCACCACGATCCTGCTGACGACTCACTACATGGAAGAGGCCTTCCAGATCTGCGACACGGTCCTGATTATGGACAAGGGCCGCAGGGTCCTGGAGGACGACCCGCGGAGTCTGCTCCGGGAGAACATCGAGGCATACGTGCTGGAGGTGCCGATCACCAACGGCACGTCGACGATCGGCGAGGCGGGTCTGCCCGCAGGGGTTCGCCTGGACCGTTCCGACGGGACGCTTCGGTTCTACGCCGAGCAGATCGACCTGCTCAAAGGGGTGGTCGAGAGACTCTCCGGAAGCCAGTACTACATCAGGCAATCGACGCTGGAGGACGTGTTCCTCAAAGCGACCGGAAGGGCCATCAATGAGAAGCAGTAATCCCACGGCGTACCCGTCGCTTTTGCAGAGACTGTTCAGCGTATGGTATCGCCATACGCGGGTGTACACGAAGAACCTGCTGAGCAACGGCCTGCCGCCGTTCCTGGAGCCGCTGCTGTTCCTGATGGGCGTGGGTCTGGGCTTGGGCAAGTACATCACGGAACCCATGGATGGGCTGCCATACATCAATTTCCTTGGAACCGGCCTGCTGGTCACGGCAGCGATGTTCACGGCGGCCTATGAGTGTACCTTCGGCACGTTCATTCGCCTGGAGTTCGAGAAGGTCTACGACGGGATGCTGGCGGCTCCGATCACCGTGAACAACCTGATTGTGGGCGAGATCATCTGGGCCGGCACCAAGGGCTTGTTCTTCACGTTCGCTGTGCTGTGCGTGCTGATGGCGTTTGGGATCATCAAGCTGCCGGCGGGCCTGCTGACTCCCCTGGTCGGTTTCCTCACGGGCATGATGTTCGCGACGCTGTCGCTGTTCGTGACGTCGTTCGTCAAGACGATCAACCACTTCAACTTCTATCTGACGGGGATCATCTCGCCGATGTTCTTCTTTTCCGGCGTGGTTTTTCCCGTTGGCAATCTTCCGGAGTCGGTCCGATTCGTTGCAGAGATCATGCCTTTGACACACGCGGTTCGTCTTTCACGGGCGGTTTGCGCCGGCCGCTACACGCCGGTGCTTCTGGGCAGCGTGGCGTACATCATTCTGTTCACGGCGATTTTCGGTGCGATGGCGATCCGGCGGCTCAGGCGGCGTCTGGTCAGTTAGGCGGGCAGGCGTTCTCTTTCTCCGGGCAGTCGGTCGCTTAGGCGTCGAGCCGCAAGAGGTATGTGAGTATGGCACAGGTCATTCTGTCGGGCGAGGAGCTTGTCTGCATTCTGAATGCCAATGGGCTGCTTCCCGATGAGGTGATGGATGTTGACGCGGTGGCCGAGGAGATCAAAGTCAGGGTCAGGACGTCTTGGCCGGTTCTCAAGTCGCTTCGGGTGGGAATGCGGTTTGCCGGCTTCGTGGAGGGACGGGCGATTCTGCAACTCGTGACGAACCGGCTCATCGATCGATTCGATTGGCTGGTGGACAAGATGCTGGCCTCGTTTCCACTGGCCGACCACTGTGCTGAATGGGAATACCCGAGGCTTCACATCGATGTGAACACACTGCTGCAGCGTCAGATCCGAGGGGTTCAGATTACGGACATCGTGTTTGAGGACGGGCAATATCGCATCGTGACCACTCACGCGATTGATGCGAGCCTGCCGCAGAACGCAGAGGCTCCGAACGAGTGGGATCCGCCCTGTGCCTCTGATTCCACATAACGGAAAAGCCGGACCAATCACCTGATGAGAGAGTGTGAGGGTGGATGGAAGGCATCCACCCTTTGCCGACCGATTGCGTGCCCGTCGAGGGCTTGACACACTCTTTCCTGGAAAGCGTGGAGACGCCGAAGTCTACAACGATCGCGGTACGACTCGTATGGTTACCGTGGCAACCTGCAAGTTCGTCGTGCCGCCGGGATGACTGACCAGGTCGGGGTTCTTGAGCATGGCGCATACGGCCATCGTGCCGCCGGGGACGTTGATATTCGGGCCGACGATAGAGCACGAATACGTGCCTTTCACCGTCCCGGTTGGCGAAATCGAGCAACTCATCGCCAAGTCGACGTTGCATCGGATCTGCAGATCGGTGCACCCTTCGTAGGTGTTGATGGACTTCTGCTTGAGCTTGATGAAGGCGTTCTGGTTCACAATCTTGATCCAGTAGCCGACGTCCATGACAACGGGAATCGACGCGATTTCCAGCGGTATAGGCGCGCTGGGCCAGTAATGGGTCTTGATCTCTCCCGCCGGTGCGGCGGCTGTCCACAGGACTGCGAGCAACCCCACGATCAATAGGCTCCTCCTTGACATAGAAACTCCTTTCAGATTCCGACTCTTGTTGCCTGGGAGCCGGTTTTGGCCTCATCCTTGATATGTTGCCGGGACCTCGTGAAGACATGGTTCGTGGTGGCCACCGATCCCGACAGGCTCATGCGTCTCTCCGACGAGACGCTTCCCTGGTGCTTCCGTCCACGAGTTCTAATTGTCCACTTTGTGTGCTCGATACCTCCTTTCCTGCCCTGGAGTGCCTGGTCAACGACCGGCGCCAGAGGAGCGTGCTCCCCTGGCGCCAGACCCAATGGATTGACGGGTCCTCCATGACCCATCAACCCATGATAATGCGAGCGCATCCGATGCAGAAAACACGCGCTGCTTTAGGGGAACGAAAATCGCAGGTCGCAGTCGCAGCGAAGCACGGGCTCATCGTGCTTCCGATTTCTCCATTTTCTCGCTCGCATGACCCATGGATACGCCACTGCAGGTCCAGGAATCCTGCAGCGGGACATACTGGGGTTTACCTGGATGGAACTCAGGTTCGTCGGGTGTAGGACGATACCGGATCGCAGCTCTCCGGAACGGCTTCCGTGCCGTCTTCCGGCCCTGTGCCTGGGAATACGCCGTCCAAGTGTCTCGTAGGGATGAGCCACCGGGACGGCCGTTTTTCGTCGGGAGGAGGTGAGCAGGGGGCTTGGGGTCGTTCTACTCGGTGATCGAATGCGACAGCAGACAATTGTCGCCGTGTACAACGGCGGACAAAACCCCCCCGGCATGGATGACCTTGCGGTGACCGCCCCCAAATCCGAAAGCGCTTGCCGAGCCGCGAAACGACAAACCCATGGCCCGACACGGGCTGCCCGAAACATTCCCCCTGACAATATCACTCCATGCCTCCTTGCCACGGTCTTTATACCCGGCACTCCTGTACTCCGGGCAACCGTCATTCGGCGCACCGTGCTGCTGCACCATCATCCTTGGGAAGCACACCAATCCTTGGTGGCTTTCGGCTGGCCCTCCTCCATTGAGGGACCGCCATTGCGCGGCATTCTCTTATCAAGGGCCGGTAATGTCAAGTGTAAAATGAGAAAAATGGCAAAATCAAAATTCGCCGATGTGCATCGTCAGCGTCTGTGGGATGGCTTGTGACCGTCCGGCCGTTTTCCTTGGTGCGGTTGCCTCTTCGGGTGTGATTTCCCGGGGATTTCACGGATTTCGAACTTGGCTTTGGATCGCGGCGCGTGCTTCGGGGGCGATTTGCTTTTCTGGACCGCTACCAGGGCATTGTGAGAAATCTCCGCGGTCAAACGGTCGGAATCGGAGGTTCCTTCGATCAGGGTCTGCTCGGCCCGTTTCCGCATCCTGCCTCGCATTTTTCGAAGTCCGTAGGCCGCGGCACTCTTGGTCCGGCGGGGAGTGTCGCCGAGCAAGGCCTCCCGCAGGATCTCCAGACCATCCTCCTGCATCCAGGACAAATGAAAAGCGCTCTGTCGGACAGTTGAAATGTTCGATGAGTACAGTTGTTCGCGCAACTTCTCCAGCAGTTGCAGGGACGCCTCATCCTTCTCGCGGCCCGACGGTTGCCTTTTCTCCAGTCTCATAGCGCCACCTCCCGTGTGCCTTGATGACCACAATCCATTCGTTGAGAATCGCCATGCACGCGTCTCTCTGGAGTCAAGGGCACTGTTGCAGGCGGGCGTGTGGGAATCAAGGTGAATTCACGTGCCGCCAGATCCCCCAACAGACAACGTGCCCACAGCCATACCCTACCCACTCCATGCCTGGATTTGAGCATCCCTGCTTATCCTCCAGTCGAAAGCCTGCGCATTGAACTCACCCGTGCCAACTCCCTCGTTGACGGTGATCCGCACCCGTGGGCCGTTTTTCGACCGGGTGCCAGGACACAGTCGTCGTCAAGCTTGGCAGCCATGTCCGGTCACAAGCTCAGCCGCGCGCATCTGCATTCTGTTGCGGGTGCCGCTGGGAAAGATTCGCAAGTCGCTTCAGCGACGCCGCTGTGATGCATTTCATTGTTGCAGCAGCACTTGAGAGTGTCAACTGATTTTTTCCCGCTGTCGAAAGGATGGTGCCGGCGGAGAGTCGCATGCCGGGAGGCAGGATCGAAAAGGGCTTGGCTCGGTTTCATCCCCTTCGGGTGGGCCGAATGCCCATGACCGGCTCGGCAGGAATGACGCTGCCCTCTCAAAAGCCGGTACGCGTTCAGTTCGATGGGTCGTGCCCGGCGGTGAGCCAAACCTCGAAAAAGCGATTTTCGTGTAACAAATCGCTATCTTGAAGCGTCTGATACTATTAGCTGCTGGGGACTCGCTGTCTGGTTTCGCACCGTTGCTCGCGTATGATGTGCGGCGGTGCGATGGACGCGATCGCCATGGATTTCGGTTCTGGTCTGCGTCAACCCCCGGTCGCACGGCGGATGAGTGTCTGGCGAGGCGATGGGGAGTGTCTCGATGGCGGCAACGATATGTGAGATGTAAACGGTTGGCCTGCCTGGATTTACAGGTTTGCAGCCTTGTTGCTTTGAGGTTCGGGAATGGGGATAGACCCACACGGTAGTACGGTTCAAAAGAAGAAACTGGGTGAATTGCTCTGTGAAAGGGCCTACCTCGATGAGGCCGATCTGGGCGTTGCCTTGGCCGAGCAGAAGGTCAAGCACAGGCAGTTGGGCCAGATCCTCCTGGAGTTGGGGTATGTAACACAGGCTCACTTGAACGAGGCCCTTGCGATCCAGGCGGGGATTGAGAAGATCGACCTGTCGGTGGTGTCCATCGGCGGCGAGATCATTGGCCTTGTGCCTGCTGAGCTGGTGAGCAAATACAACGTCCTGCCGCTGTGGCGGGAGAACGGCCGTCTGGCGGTGGCGATGACGGACCCGCTTCAACTGCAGACGGCAGAAGACCTGCGGCTGGTGACGGGTTGTCTGATTCAGCGGTTTTATGCGGACCCGGCCCAGCTTGAGCACGCCGTGCTGAAATTCTATGGCAGCAACGTGGCCCGGATGCTGGACAATCTGGCGCCCGCGGAACAGCGGGCGGATGAAGACCTGGGCAACGGCGATTTCTCGCCCGCCAAGCTGCATGAGTTGGCGCGGGAGCCGTCTCTTGTCAACCTCGTCAACCTGATTATCTATGAAGCGATTGAGTCTCGCGCGAGCGACATTCATATCGAGCCGTTCGATCGGGAGGTGAAGATCAAGTATCGCATCGACGGCCTTCTGCTGGAGAAAACTCCCTCCTCCAAGCGGCTGCACGCCGCAATCATTTCCCGCATCAAGATCATGGCGAACATGAACATCGCCGAGCGNNTTCGTTCCCCAGGATGGGCATATCGAGTTCATGGGCAAAAAGGGCAAGATCGACATCCGCGTCTCCACGGTGCCCACCGTGTTCGGCGAGGCGGTCGAGTTGAGGCTTCTGGACCGGTCGGCCTCGCTGATCAGTCTGCACGATCTGGGTATGAACGAGGCAACCCTCGATGGTTTCTGCAGGTGCCTCAAAAAGACGCATGGGATCGTCCTGGTCACCGGGCCTACGGGCTCCGGCAAAACGACCACGCTCTATGCCGCACTGAACAAGATTTACTCGCCGACGGTTAAAATGATCACGATCGAAGACCCCGTGGAGTATCAGCTCGATGGCATCAACCAGATGCCTGTGAACCCCAAGAGGGGGCTGACCTTCGCCACGGGTCTGCGGCACATCCTCAGGCACGATCCGGACGTCATCATGGTCGGAGAAATCCGCGACAAGGAAACGGCCGAGATCGCCATCCGGGCGGCACTGACGGGCCACTTGGTCTTCTCGACCCTTCACACGAACGACGCGCCCGGAGCGGTGACTCGATTGATCGACATGGGGATCGAGCCGTTCCTGCTGGCCAGCTCGCTGGAGGGAATTCTCGCTCAGCGGCTTATTCGCACGGTCTGTCCGAAGTGCAAGGAGCCCTACGAACCCGACGAGACCCTTCTGAGGAGTCTCAATGGAGCCATGAAGACCGAGCCGGGCGTGAAGTTCTACCACGGCGCCGGGTGCAACAACTGCAACCAGACGGGGATGACCGGACGTGTCGGTATTTTCGAGCTGCTTCGGATCACGGGACGGATACGGGAGTTGATCGCCTCGCGTCCGTCGGCGGAACAGATCATGAGAGAAGCCCCGGCCGACCACGTCAGCATGGTTCACGACGGCGTCGCCAAGGTTTTGCAGGGGGTCACGACGCCGGAGGAAATCTTCCGCGTGGCCAAGACGATCGGCGACGAGGACTGATGGAAGCCGGTGAGGCTGCGGCGGGGCGTGTTGCCGTCCGGCGAAACACACAAGCCAAGCGGAGTAGACCTTGGGCCAGTATTCCTACAAGGCAGTGGATCGAGGCGGCGTTCACGTCGCCGGCGTGGTGGATGCGACGGACCGCAGAAGCGCCGTGGCCTTGCTGACGGATCAGGGCCATTTCGTCATGGAGTTGGTTGAGAGGGGGCACGGACACGATATCGCGTCGGCCGAATCCCCCTCGCGTAGTCCCGAGCCAACCGCCGTGGCAGGGTTCATTGATTGCCTGCACAATGGTCGCGTCTCCAGCCGGGACGTGCTGGCCATGACCACGCAATTGAGCACCGCCGTGCGGGCCGGCCTTCCTTTGCTCAACTGCCTGGAGCTCATGCGCAAGCAGCAGCGAAAACCCGCGATGAAGCGGATGTTCGAGCGCCTGACCAAGGCGGTCAGCGGTGGCAAGGCCCTTTCGGAAGCGCTGGCGGAACACCAGGGGGTGTTCAATGCCCTGTATCTGTCGATGATCCGCGTGGGCGAGACCGGCGGCATCCTCGAACAGACCAGCACACAACTGGCGGCGATCCTGTCGCGCGAAGAGAAGATCAAGTCCAACATGAAGACGGCCGCGGCGTATCCGATTTTTCTGCTGGGGCTGGGCCTGGCTTCGGCCGTGCTCGTGGTGACGGTCATGCTGCCCAAGATTCTGGGCACGGTGGATATGAGCACGGCGGTGATGCCGTTGCCGACCCGGATGCTTCTGTCGGCCAGCCATTTCATGCGAAGCATCTTCACGAGTATCGGCGGCTGGATCGTTCTGGCTGTTCTCATCGGGTGCTTTGTGGCGTTGCGGAGGTGGACGAAGACCACGGGCAGAGTGCAGTGGGATGTTTTTCGCCTGAAGATTCCGGTTCTCGGTGCGGTCCTGCGAACGATTGCGGTGGGCCGATTCGCCCGGACGCTCGGCGCGCTGACCCAGGGTGGAGTGACTATTTTGGAATCGCTGGCCGTGGTTCGTGATACGCTGGGCAACGAGGTGCTGGCTCGGGCGATCGATGAGGTGGCCGAGAAGGTCAAACGGGGCGAATCCCTGGCCGATCCGCTGGAGCAATCGGGCCACTTTCCCCCTCTGCTCGTGCAGATTGTTGCCATCGGCGAACAGACGGGTAAACTCGATGAGTTGTTGCTGAACGCGGCCGACACCTTCGATGCGGACGCCGATGCGGCGATCAGCCGGTTCATGGCGGTCTTCCCCGCCGTGTTGATCCTGGCTCTGGCTGTTGTGATCGGGTTCATTATCGCCGCGGCCCTGTTGCCCATCGTGATGATGTCGCTGGGGGCCGGGGCCGTGTAGCCTGTCGATATGCGAAGTATATGTCTATGCGTGTGACGAAGAGAGGTACCTGGATGAAACGGATCAGACGAAGCAGAAGAGGATTCACGCTGATCGAGTTGTTGGTGGTAATCCTGATTATCTCCATGCTCGCGGGTTTTGTGGCCCCCAACGTTCTCAAGAGGCTCGGCAAGGCCAAGACGGACCTGGCCCGGCCGCGCATGGCCCTGATCGAAAACGCAATCAAGAGCTTTGAATTTGACTGCGGCCGCCTGCCGGACGAGTCGGAGGGCGGCCTGGAGGCTCTGGTCGCCACGGAGGCTCCGCCCGGACTGGAAGACAAATGGAACGGCCCGTACCTCAAGAGGAGCCAGCTCCTCGATCCCTGGGGCAGAGAGTATCTGTATCTCTCCGAGGGGCAGGTCAACGTGGGGAGCTTTGACCTCATTTGTCTTGGGGCCGACGGTCAGGAAGGCGGCGAAGGCGAAAACGCGGATATCGTCAATGATTGATGTCGAATCTCAAACAGTTTCCGGCAGGCACCACCCCATATCGTTGCGAGCGGAGCGAAGCAATCTCCCGGGCTGGGAGTTGAGGTTGCCTCGTTGCTGCGCTCCTTGCAATGAGAGGGTCGGGCGCCGGAAGTGTCGGTCGCGGGAAAGAGGGCAAGGGTTCACCCTCACGGAGATTCTGCTTGTCGTGGCCATCATTGCCATGGTCGGTGGTCTGGGCAGCGGATATTGCATGGGCACTTACAAGAGACTGCTCGTGGAGAAGGCGGCCCGCCAGTTTCTGCTGATGGCCCGCTACGCCCGGATCATGGCGATCGAGCAGCAGCGTCCATACGAGCTTCTGATCGATCCGAACAACCGGGGCTTCTTCCTGGTGACGGCTCAGGCGGACCCCGAGACGGGTGAATCGCGGAAAATCCCGGTCCGGGACTTTTTCTGCAAGCCCGTCGAATTCGAGGGGGATGTGAAGTTCGAGGATGTGTGGTTGGACGTGTGTCTGCAGGCGTCCTCGGGCGAAATGGGCTTCGAGCAGAAGATCATCTTCTTGCCGAACGGCTCCGCTGAATCGGCGATCGTCCAAATTGGCGACGGCAAGACCTGCTACTCGATTGCGGTGGTCGCTGCCACGGGCAAGGCGAGCCTGTACCCGGGCCTCACGACCGACATCAGGACCGCAAGCATCGACTTGGACGTGCAGGAATGAGAAGTAAGAAGTGGGAAATCGGAAATGGGAAGTGGAAAGTGGTGGCAGGCCGCCGGCCGCAGGCGCCTCCTGCCTCCCGCTTCCAGCCTCTATCCGCTTCAGACTTCACACTTCGAACTTCGAACTTCAGACTTGGGTTCAATCTGGTCGAAACGCTGGCGGCCAGCATGATCCTTTCGGGGGCCGTACTGACCCTCGGCGCCGTCAGCACGAATGCTCTGACAGGCACGCGTCTGCACCGGCACTATGAGTCAGCCGCGTCGGTGATCGATCTGCAACTGAGCCTTATCGACTTCGTGGGAATCGAGCAGTTCATCGAAGCCGGCCAGATGGAAGGGGTCAACGAACAGTTCGAGCCCGGCTACCAATGGGTGGTGGCTACCGAGTACACGGGGACCGACAACCTTTACCTTGTGAAGATCACGGTGACCTGGCTCGAAGGAAAGCGACCCCACAGCGTGACGGCGCAGACGATGCTGAACGGCGCCTCGCTCGCATCCAGCACAGGCGCCGAGACCGAGGAGCAGCCGACGCGATGATGGAAGTCAGCAAGGACTCAATTTGGATTGCGGCTAACGTCGGTGGCATGGGCTTCCAGCCCATGCGGCATCGGCAGGATGCCGATGCTACGTCTCACGGGCAGGATGCCCGTGCCACGGGACCAACTATGAGCCGCGGGTTTACGCTCGCGGAGGTTCTGGTGGCTTCGACCATCAGCGGCTTCATCGCGATCGTGGCGGTCGGCGCGATGAACGCGATCTCCCACAGTGCCCAGACGGTCAACCGGGTCAGCGAGGTGAACGCGGAGATCCGGTTTGCCGCCAGAATGCTGGCCCGGGACTTGGCCAACCTGTACCGGGACCCGAATCCCGAGAACGTCAAGCTGATCGGCGCTTCACAGGGCTCCGAGACAACCGGCCCGCCCTTTTTGACCTTCTACACGGTGGGGCGGGCCAAGGCGCGGGCGGATCAGCCGGAGGGCGATGTTTACGAGGTCGAGTACTTCCTGGGGAGCCGGCAGGAACAGGAGAGGACCACGAGCGGATCGGAAGAGCAGATGGTGCTCTTCCGGCGGCTCTGGCCCAACCCGGACAAGGAAAGGGAGCCTCGCGGCATTCTGACGCCTATTGCTGAAAACGTCGCAATCTTTTATATTCGGTTTTCCGACGGCCAGGAGTGGACGGGCCAGTGGACCGAAGAGATACGGACCCTGCCGAAATTGGTCGAGGTTACACTGGGCACGGCGACGCCGGGAAAAGGAGATCCTGTCCTCGAAACGTTCACTATCACGTTCCCTCGTATGGCAGAAACCTCGGCGGGGCCCCCCCAGCAGGGCGAGCCGTCCGAAGGCCGGCAAGGCCGGGAGGAATCCACGGAGAGGCCCTCCAACCAGCCGAGCAGTCCGCAGAACAGCGGCAATGCGAGTCCGACTCCGGGCGACCAGGGGAATCAGGGACGGAGGGGGCGCTAGCCATGAGACCGGCGAAAGACAGAAACTTGTTTGACCTGATCTTGGGAATCGATGTCCTAAGCGGACCCCTATGTCTGCGGCTGGGGATTCCAACGGGAATTCCGTCGCCGGCCACTGGGGGCGCTGTCCCCGGATCCCTGGCATTTGTCGTTTTGGGCCAGCCGCATGACCAGGAAGTCGTAGGGTGTGCCATGCACACCGGTTTCGTCGCATCCAGCCGGGTATCGGCGTGCATGGAACATCCTGCGCGCGACATGGGTGTTTCCATTCCATGCTATTGGTCCAAAGCGAAAAACGGCGGGGGGCCGGGGGCGGAGCCCCCGTTGTATGGGAGAAGGAATGGATTGGTCCTGATCGCGGTGCTCTGGATGATCGCCGTGATGACGGCCATTGTCGCCGTGGTCGGGCAGACGAGCCGACTGAACATGAAGATGGCCATGGCGGCCACGGATGAAGTCCGCTGCAAGTGGGCCTGTCGCGCGGGCACGGAGAACGCAATTGCCGTTCTCAACGAGGACCTCAGGGACAGCGATTGCCTGTCGGACCTTTGGCGCGACAACGACGATGATTTCAACGACGTTACGATGGAACGCTGCCGGTATAGCGTGCGGGTGATCGACGAAGCGGGCAAACTGAACATCAACACGGCCACGAAGGATCAACTCATGGCCTTGCCATACATGGAGGAGGACATCGCGGAGGCCATCGTGGATTGGCGCGACGGCGACGACGATCCGCAGTCCCAGGGGGCGGAGGCGGGGTATTACGAGAACCTGCCCGTCCCCTACAAGATTCGCAACGGCCCGTTCAAGACGGTTCGCGAGTTGCTCGCGGTCAAAGGGGTGACCGAGGAATACCTGTACGGGGAGGATACGAACCTCAACGGCCTGCTCGACTCCAACGAGCGGGACGGCGATCTCAGTCCACCGTCCGACAACGGGGACGACTACCTCGACCAGGGCTGGATCGCCTATCTGACCTGCTACTCGTATGAGAAGAACGTCGATGCAGAGGGTGACAAGAGGGTCAACATCAACCAGGCGGATCAGCAGCAGCTCCAAGACCAGCTTGGCATCAAGGTTTCGCAGGCCAAGTGGATTGCCGACAACCGGGGCCAGGGGTACAAGAGCATCGCGGATCTGATCAACGACCGGAGCCCCAGGACCTCCTCGGAGAGCGCGGGCGGCAATCAGGACCAGGCCGAGCCGATCGACATGCAGACGTTCGGGCAGATCGCCGATCGTATCACGATCTCCGGGGAGGACAAAATCCCCGGAAAGATCAACGTCAACACGGCGTCTCGGGAAGTGCTGGCCTCGCTCTTCGGCCGGGACGATCAGGCCGAGCAGATCGCCCTGGCCATCGTCGCGGATCGCGCGGGCCTGTTGTACGGGTTCACGAGCGTCGCCGATCTGTTGAACCAGCAGTCCGTGAGCGTCGAACGGTTCAAGGGCATCGCCGATCTGATTACCGTCCGCTCGGATGTGTTCACCGTTCAGTGTCTTGCGACCGCGGACGTCAGCGGGGCGAATTTTCAGACGGAATGCGTGTTGGATCGCAGCGCGTCGCCGTGCACGATTCTGTATTGGTATCAGGGAGCAAATTACTGATGAGCAAAGGCGAAAAAATCCCCCATTCGGTGATCGCTGCTGCCAGCGAAGACTCACAATTCAGGGCGATCGAGGTCCGCAGGCTGGACAGCCACGTGGAGGTCCTGTGGAGCAGGAGCACGCCCGTCGAGAATCAGACGTGGAGTGGCTTTGCGGCCGAGTGCGGGCTGACGTCGAACGCGGATCGTGGGGACAAGATGCCCAGGAAGCATTCCCCGGCCGTGGTCGGACTCGATTCGACCGGCGTGGCGTTCTATCGGATCAGCGCACCGACAGTGGACGAGCACGAGACGGCAGCCATCGTGAGGATGCAGGCTGAGTCGCTGCTTCCGTTGCCGCCGGATCAGATCGAGGTCGCCTGGCGGACGAGTCCGTCGAACAACGGCAACATGGATATCACGATCGCGGCCGTTCGGAAAGAACACCTCCAGAAGTTTTCCGGCAGCGTGCGGGACTTCCGGCCCCGCCATATCTTCCTCTCCTGTGAAGGGATGGCCAAGGCCTGGCAGGGGCTCTTCGCAGGACGCGAGCGAGAGGCGCTGCTCGTGAGCATCGGTACGGAGAATACCCAGGTGTGCCTGGTGCAGAATGGCGTTGTCACGCGGGCCGGCGTGCTGGATCTGGGCTTGGCCGGTCTCGTGCCGTCCGGTCGGGACGGGGGAGGGGCATCGCCGGCGATGACGGATCGCTTTGCCCACGATTTGCGGATCGTGCTGTCGTCATTCGGCTGGGACAATACGAGTTCCCGGCCCCTGTTCGTCCTCTCCGACGGCGGTGAGGCTATCCATCGCATTGTCGATATGTTGGTCGCGGCCGGTCTGCCGGCCACGGCGAGTGTGCCGAGCCTGGGGAATCTCAAGGCGCCGCCGGGCTTCGGGACGAAGGAACTCTATGAGTATCGAACGCCTCTGGGCCTCGCCATGATCGCCCTGGAGAAGCCTTCGGCGACGCTGAACCTCTTCGACCGCGTACTCGAGGAGCAGGAGCAGCAAAAGGCTGCCTCGGCCTGGCGGTCCGTGGCTCTGGCGGGTGTTGCCGCGGTCGTGATGCTGATCGCTCTGCTCGTGACTGCCTACTTCACGGACGTGGCCAGCGCCAAACGATGGGATGCGCTGGTCAAGCAGCCTGATTTCCAGGCGGCCCTGCAGCGGCAGGCATTGATCAAGACCGTGGCTCGGAACAGGCCCGACATCCTCGAGATGCTGACCGAGATCAACGCAGGCCAGAACGAGGGGATTGTGCTGGACAATATGCACTTCAAGAAGGGCCAGACGGTCTCGCTGACCGGGCAGGCGGACAACAGGGAGCAGATGTGGAAGTTTCAGGCGAATCTCCGGGAACAGAAGGGGATCAAGGACGCCGAGATCATCAACGACTCGCAGGACGCCAAGACGAAGAAGATCAAGTTCACGATTGCATTTCACTACAAGGAATTCACGAAGAAGGAGGCGGCCCTGTGATCCTGTATGATTTACGATCTGCGGTGTATGATTTGAGAACGCCCGTGCCGTGCGGCAAGCAGCGAATGATCGGTAACAGACGGTGAGTGGAAGGCCGATGGTGAGAAAGCTCAATACACGAGAGAAACGCGTGCTCCTGCTTGGGGCGGTATCGGCGGTGGTCATATTCGTCTTCACGTATGGATCGAAGGGGTACGATCACTGGAGCCGGGCCCGCGCGACTCTTGCGGCGGCAAAACGCAAGATCAGCGAGGTCGAGACGGATAAGAGCCGGCAGGCCGTTCTGGCGGTCATGGTGCCCGTGTGCGAGACTCCCCAGGTCGAGGACAAGCAGAAGTTTCTTTTCAGGGACACCCTGCACGGGCAACTGAAGAAGGCGGGCATCAAGACCGAGCTGCTGCAATTTCTGCCGGTGAGGAAGCCGAGGGGCCTCTCCTACAAGGTGCTCAAAATCAAATGCAAGGGCAAATGCAAGCTCGATCAGTTGCTCGATCTTCTGGCGAACCTGAAGGAGAATCCCTACCTTGTCGGCGTGGAGGAGTTGCGGATCCAGTGTGACATGAAGGAGCCGCCGGAGAAGAGGAAGGATAAAGAGATCGAAATCGATTTGACTGTGAGCACGTTTGTCAGATGACATCGCGCTTTGCATGGGAAGAGCGGATTTGTTGAGGCATGCAGATGAGAACAGCCGACATCCATCGCGATGAACGGGTCCCGCTGCTCCTGACAGCGGCGGCGGTACTGCTCGGCGCGTCGGCCTTTGCCAAAGTGGCGGGTTTCTACGTCGAGCGAGGACGGATGCAGGGGATTGCCGATCTGGCCCGGGCCGAGTGCGATCCCAACGGCCTGAAGGAATGCCTGGGCCAGGCCAAGAGCGTGGCCGATGCGATCAAGGAAAAGAACTTGTTCATCAAGACGCCGCCGAAAGAGCACCCGGTCAAACAGGTGGACGGCATCCTCGGCAACGAGGCGTTCATCGGGGGCAAGTGGTACAAGGCAGGCGACAAGGTGGGCGAGGCCAGGATCGTCGAGATCGGACCGACGTATGTGAAGGTCGAGTGGGAGGGCACGGAGAAGAACTTCGCTCCGATTGGGGCGGCGACCTCCGGGCCTCCGTCGCCTCCGCCGGCGGCCAAGGAGGTCAAGAAGGAGCCGATGCCCGAGGAGCCGAAGCCCGCGGTGAAGACGGAAGTGGCCGTGGTCGCGGCGCCGGAGCCCGTCGAGGAAGACCCCCTCGGATGGCTGGGCGTCAAGCTGTCCCCCCGGCTGAGGGCGGCGCTGCTGGAGAAATGGAATGGCGCTTCGGATGAAGAAAAGGCCAAGGCGAAGGAAGAATGGGACCGGATGTCCGATGGCGACAAGCAGCGGGCAATCGACCAGATGGAACAACATGTAGATGATATCCGGTGAGAGACAGGGTAACGCCCTGCTGTGCAGCCATGAAGAGTGAATTCCATCAAGACAAGACCGAGTTTTACGCCCGCGGTCTGCTGGCCGTGGCGATATTGCTGGGTGCCCTGATTCTCCTGCGGATCGCCGGGTTCATGGCGTCGTCGTCGGAGGCCCGGGTGATGGCGGCCAAGGTGGACCCGAACGGGCAGGACGTCGACGACGTGAGCAAGCTGCTGGCTTCCGCCAGGACCTGCGCGGAGGAGTTGAAGAAGAAGAATCTGTTCGTGGTGACTCCGCCGAAGCAGCACCCGGTCAGCGAGGTGCTCGGCATCCTGGGCGACGAGGCGCTGATCAACGGCCAGTGGTATAAAGTCGGCGATAGCGTGGGGGACGCGAAGATCCTCGATATCGATCCGACGAAGGTGCGGATTGCCTGGGACGGCCAGGAGAAGGAGTTCTCCCCTATCGGGTCCGGCGGCAGCGGGGGGCGGCCGGAGCGTTCCGGACCGGCTCGGCCTGGCGAGAGATTGGAGACCGGGGGCAAGGCCCAGATGGTTGTGGCCGGCTCAAGCGGCGGGCCACCGGGACGGGTGGGCGGCCAGCTCTCCCCGGAGGAAAGAGAAAAGATGCGGGAGCGATGGCAGAACATGAGCCCGGAAGAACGACAACGGGCCAGAGAAGAGATGCGTCAGAGACTTGGAGCGAGACCTCAGTAGTTTCCGTTCACGAAAGGTCGGTTTGAATGAAGTCATCGAATACTATCGTAACGATCGTCATTCTTGGGGCGGTGTTGGTCGCCGCGTATGCCGTCGGTTTGCTGATTCGTCAGGCGAGAGTGGGGGATTCCTCCTCCTCGCCCCCTTCTGCAACGGAGGTCAATGAGGCCCGTGTCCGCGAGGACGCGGCCAACCTGTCGCACGAGCCGGGAACCGGACAGACGAAGGACACACAGGAAGCCCGGGCCAAACTGAAGGAGAAGCGTGCGGCGATTCTGGAGAAGATGGAATCGGCGACGGAAGAGGAGAAGGCTCGAGTTCGCGAGCAGGTCCGCGACCGTGTAACCGCCCAGCCGGGCCCGAAGGTGGTCCGCAGGCCGTTGCCGAAGCGGACAGGTGCTGCCGCCGTCCCTGCAGTCCAAGACCCCAATGCGTCCCAAAGCGGAGAGAAGGCCGGCTCGGAGCCCAATCGAGCCGGTGAGAGTTGATTGCTGGATCATAAGCCAACACGCTATTGAGAAGTGAGGTGATCAATTGGAACGGTCAAAGATAATCCTGTGGGGTTTGGTCCTGATAGCGGCCGGCGTAATCATCTGGTGGGTCGGCTTCCATGCGCCGGCGTTGGACCTGCCCGGTGTGGAAAAGAAGGTGGTTGCTCAACCGGGTCATACAATGCCCGGTCCGAACGAGCCCAATAACGCGCAGGTCTCGGAAAAGACCGAGCCGAACTCGCCGCAGGGCGCCTTGGCGCCCGAGGATGCGAACAAGCCGGCCGGTGGAGAGCCGAATCAGCCGGATGCAAAGACCGGCGGTCCCGAAGCCGGTGTGCCTCCCAAGCCGGGCGAATCGAAGCCGGGCGAGGCAAAACCATCGGACTGCGAGTCCGCGAAAGCCAAGGTCCCCGAGGATCCCAACGATCCATTGGAGGCGGTCAATCTCAAAGACGTCGAGATGAAGAACATCATCGANNATCTACGCGCCGGAGAAGCTGCCCCGGAGCAAGGCCCTGCTGAAAATCTACAGCGCCCTGCGCATGAAGGGCTTCACGCCGGAAGAAGTGGATGACACGATCTTTCTCAAGCCGCTCAGCGAGGCCAAGCTTGGGGTTCACCCGATCGTCCCGCCGGGTCAGCCGCTGGCGGCCTTCGAAAACCCCGATCAGGTCGTCCAGAAGCTCTTCAAGCTGGCCAACTACCCTCCCGCCCAGATGGGCGAAGTTGTCCGGCCCCTGGTGAGCGAATACGGGCACGTCAGCGCCGATGAGACGACCGGCACCCTGCTCGTAATCGACACGGTCGGCAATCTCATGCGGATCGAGAATATCATCGCCCAGTTCGACATTCCTGATGCCGGCAACAAGATGATCACCGAGATCTTCGAGATTCGCAGCGGGGATCCCACGGAAATGGTTCAATTGTTGCGTCTGCTCCTCGGCGGCTCGGCGGATGGTCGCAGAGGCCAGCCCCTGCGGAGCAGCGGGACTTCGTCCCGACCGGCCAGCCAGTCTTCCGGCGGCGGCAAGTCCGCGACGTCCGTTGTGATTGCGGCGGGCGACACGCCCATCATCCTGATCCCCGAGCCCAAGCGCAAGTGGATCATCGCGCGAGGGTCCTCGGAGAGCATCAAGCAGATCGGCGAATGGATCGAGAAGATGGATCGGGAGCAGACGATCGCGCCGGAGTACGAGACGGTCTCGATCGTCTACGCCGATGCGGACGAGGTTGCCCGCCGGATACAGCAGTCCCTGCAGGAGATGCCGGGCACGGAGCTTCGCCCGAACGTGCTGGTCCAGGCGCTCTCCCAAACACGGCAAATCATGATCTTCGGCCGGGCGGACCTGCGGGAGATGGTCAAGAAGCTCATCGCCGAGGTTGACGTGATTCCCGGTCAGTTCCTGACGGAGGTCTTCCCGCTCGAGCACGCCGACCCCGACCAGATCAAGACGAATCTCGAAGGGCTGTATGAATCGCAGTCGGGAAGCTCGTACAGCTATGGATATCGCAGCTCTCGGTACCGCAATATCCAGCCCAGCGAGACCGTGAAGGTCATTTCGTATCCCTCGATGGGGCAGGTGACCGTGATCGCCTCGGCGGAGAATATGGAGAAGATCCGCAAGCAGATCAAGGAATGGGACGTGCCGCTGGACGTGGAGCAGGTCAAGCCGAGGATCATCGAGTTAAAGAACTCGGACCCCGTCCAGATGGCCACGCTGCTGCGCAAGCTCTTTTCGGAGGAGTCTGATTCTACGCGTTCGCTCTTTCGCATGATCTTCTGGGGTGACGAGATGGACCGGAAACAGAAGATCGTCGGCCCACTCTACGGGCAGTTGACGTTCGAGGACGTCCCGGGGACCAAGAAGATCATCGTAATCAGCAAGATCCCGCAGGCGTATGCCGTCATTGAACAACTGATCCGCGACTTGGATCGGCAGGAGATGGCGGAGATTCCTCATGTTGTTCAGATCAAATACGCCGACACGGAAGACCTTGCCGAACGGCTCAATGCCATGTTCAATGAGCCCGGCACGAACGCGCGCATCCGCCGGACCACGCAGGGCATAGGCCAGTACTCGATGGATGACTCGCAGGGCACACAAAATCAGGGCAACGCGAGGAACAACAGCCCCAACAGCAGCAGCAACAGTCAGAGTAATGCCAACGAATATACGCCGTGGTGGTCCACCGGCGGCGGAAGACGAACCACGGACGAAGAGCCGATCAGCAACGTGATCGGACGTGTCCGTTTCGTCCCCGATCCGAGGAGCAAGTCCATCCTTGTGCTGGCGCCCCCCGAGTTCCAGAGCAGTATCGAGGAGACGATCCGGAACCTGGACGTACCGGGCAAACAGGTCATGGTCAAGGCGGTCGTCGTCGAGGTGGACCATCAGGATCTCACCTCGCTCGGCCTCCAGTTGTCGTCGAATCCTGCCGAGGTGTTCTCGGTCGGAGAGAACGCGGTGACCGCTCTTTCGGAACTCACTTATCTTCAGGAGCGTGGCTCGGCGACGCTCCGGGTGGGAACCAGCATTACGACCCTGCTGGATTTCCTCGTGAAAAAGGTCGATGCCCAGATCCTCAACCAGCAGTCGCTGTGGACCGAGGACAACGAGGAGGCGAGTTTCTTCAAAGGTCAGATGGTCGCCTTCCAGACGAACGCCTCGACGTCCGAGACGGGCGGCAGGGTCACGCAGAGCTTCGAGTATCAGAAGGTTGGGATGACGCTCGCCGTGCGTCCGAGCATTACACCGGAGAAGAACGTCGATATGATCGTCACCGTGCTGTTGTCCGACCTGACGGGCGATTCGATCAACGGCCAACCCGTTCGACGGGTCATGGAGAGCACGACGAACATGATCGTCCAGGACGGCCAGACCCTCATGCTGGGCGGCATCCTCTTCCAGACGGACACAAAGATCGTCAAGAAAGTCCCGCTCTTCGGCGATCTGCCTCTCGTGGGCGGGGCATTCCGGCACAACGATGTGACCAAGGCGAACAACGAGCTGATCGTGTTCATCACGCCGTACGTGATGGACGACGGCGAAGAAATGTCTGCCGACACGGCTGCGCAGGTCGAGGAACCCAAAAGGAAGCTGGAGACGATCCGCAGCGAACTGAACCAGATGTCCGAGGAATTGGAGGAGAGTCTGGAGAAGTAGTAGCCCCTCGCAAACCAAGAGCCTCTGTACGAACCATGCTTGATGCTTGAGCAATCGTGTCATCCTGAACGAAGCGCAGCGTAGTGAGGAGCCTGTCCTGAGCCTCGAAGGAATCCGGCCTGCGTCCGGGAGAAACCTCTCGTACGATGTCCAGATCCTTCGCTGCCGCTCAGGATGACAAGACAAACCCGACGGCTGCCGCGAAACATGGTCACGCACTCCTCCAGTGGGGTTCCGCGAAGGCGCCCGTCGAGCCGGCGGGCTGCTACTTGTGGGGAACGATTGCTTCTCGCCCACCCATGTAGGGCCTCAGCACCTGTGGGATCGTGATGGAGCCATCGGCGTTCTGGTACATCTCCATCAGCGGGATCAGGACTCGCGGCGAGGCGATCACCGTGTTGTTCAGTGTGTAGCAGTACACGTTCTTCTTGGTTTTTGAGTCCTTGTAGCGCAGGTTCATCCGCCGGGCCTGAAACTCATGGAACTTGCTCGCGCTGTGCGTCTCGGAATAGCTCTTGCGCGACGGCATCCATGCTTCGATGTCGTATTTCTTGGCCTGGCCGCGACCGAGGTCGCCCGTGCAGACGACGACGACGCGGTAGGGCAGCCCGAGGGCCTTCATCACGCCTTCGGCGTTGGCCAGGATCTCGGCGTGGAACTTGTTGCTCTCCTCGACATCATTGCGACAGACCACGACTTGCTCGACCTTGTCGAACTGGTGAATCCGGTAGAGCCCGTATGTATCCTTGCCGGCTGCCCCGGCCTCCCGACGGAAACAGCTCGACAGGCCCACGGATTTCAGCGGGAGTTCCTCCTCCTGGAGGATTTCGCCCATGCGGTAGGCCGTCAGCGGGACCTCGGCAGTCCCGACCAGGTTCAGCTCATCCCGCTCCATGCGGTAGGTTTGCTCCTCGGAGCCGGGATAGTAGCCGGTCCCCCGCATGGCTTCATCCCGCATCAGCAGCGGGACGGCCATGGGCGTGTAACCTCGCTGGACCATGAAATCGATCGCGAATCGCAGCACGGCCCAGTGCAGCAGCGCCCCATCCCCCTTGAGGAAGTAGTTCCGAGTGCCCGCCAGCTTGACGCCTCGCTCGATATCGATCATGTCCAGGGCCGTCCCCAGTTGGACGTGGTCCTTGGGCTCGAAAGCGAACGGATGAACCTCGCCTTCCCGCCGGATCTCCACGTTCTCCGTGTCGTCTTTGCCGACCGGAACATCGGGATCGGCCGGTTGCGGCACCTCCAGCAACAGAGTGTTAAATTGCGGCTGCAGAGCCTTGGCCTCCTGCTCCAACTGCTCCTCCTGCGGCTTCAGACCCGCCAGGCTCGCCAACGCGGCCTCCTTCTCCTGCCCCGAGAGTTTCGGGATCGATTTGCCCACGCGGTTCTTCTCGGTCGCAACCTCCTGGAGCCGGGCCTTGATGTCCTTGAGCCGGCTGTCGATTTCGAGCAGCCGGGTGACATTGGCATCGATCCGCTTATTCGTTGCCGCCTGGATGTAGAGGTCGGGATTGTCTCGGATTTGCTTGATGTCGATCATAGTCACTGGCCTCGCAAGGATGGAACCCATAGGACCGATGGGACCTATGGCACTTGTCTCGAACCCTCTTCGCAGTATCGCTTCACAATCACCACGTTGTTCTGGCCGCCGAAACCGAAGGATTCCTTCATCACGATGTTGACAGTCATCTTCCGGGGCGTATTGGGCACGTAGTCCAGATCCAGCTTGGGATCGGGATCGTGCAGGTTGATCGTGGCGGGCACGATGCTGTCCCGGATCGCCAGCACGCAGGCGATCAGCTCCGCGGCGCCCGCCGCCCCGATCAGGTGCCCCAACATGCTCTTGATGCTGCTGGCCGGGACCTGCTTGGCCCGCTCTTTGAACACGGTCTTGATCGCGAGCGTCTCGATGGCGTCGTTTTCCTGCGTGCTCGTGCCGTGGGTGTTGACGTAGTCGATGTCCTCGGGCGTCAACCCGGCGTCCGCCAGTGCGGCCTGCATCGCCTGGACCGGCCCTCGGCCCTCCTCGTGCATGTCTGTGATCCGGAAGGCGTCCGAACTGCTCCCGTAGCCGACCAACTCGGCCAGAATGGGAATGCCCCGCCTTCTCGCGGAGGTGAGCGACTCGATGATCAGAATCGCGGCCCCTTCGCCGATAACGAACCCGTCTCGGCTGGCGGTGAACGGCCGAGAGGCGGTCTCAGGGCTGTCGTTGCGGCGCGACAGGGCGGTCAGCAGGTTGAACCCGGTGACTCCCAGAGGGTGGATCATGGAATGGGCTCCGCCCGCAACCATGATGTCTGCATCGCCCCGGCGGATAATCATCATGGCCTCGCCCACGGCCTGCGTGCTGGCGGCACAGGCGGTCAGGCAGCTTCTTACCGGTCCCCGGACCCCCGCGAGCATCGCGATGTGGGCGGCCGCCATGTTGGGTTCCTGCTCGAGCTCCCGCACGGGGTCCATATTCGTGAGCGCGGCCTGCGTGCTCCGCGGCCATGCCATCTGCTGCTGCTCGGCGTCCCAGCCGTCGACGATACACCCGAAGAAGGCGTCGTTGTCCATCGAGCCCTCACCTGCGCCGAGGTATATCCCCAGGCGGGTGCGATCGATGCCATCCGTCGGCTCGGACGTTTCCACGTCGATCCCTGCCTGTCTGCAAGCTTGCGCGGCAGCGCCGACCGCGAATCCTGAGCCCCGACTGCACCTGGCGTGCGGTTCGGTGTGCCGGACGTATCGGCCCAGGTCATAACCTTTTACCTCGGTGTCGAATGTCGTCGGGAACGTCGAAGCGTCAAAGACGGTCGTTCCGCCGGCGCCGCTGCGGCCGGCCAGAATCCCTTCCCACATGGTGTCCACATCGTTACCGAGCGGGCAGACAACGCCCATTCCCGTAATGACGACACGTTCCTGTGTTCTGGGTGTCTTCATCTGCGCGTTGTGTCTCCCTCATAAGCTTTCAGCACTACGGCGGCGGTCTGGCCGCCGTATGTGTGGCTGCAGCACAGGGCGTGGCGGATACGGCCTTCCCGCCGCTCTGTGGGAATACTCAAGTTGCATCCATCCGCCGGTTTCGTGAAGTTTCTCGCCGGCGGGATCGTGCGGTCATTCATGGCCCGCAGGGCCGCGATGACATCCAATGCCCCGGCGGCGGCCCCCGTGGTGCTCAGCATGCTCTTTGTGGGCCATGCCGGAATGCGGCGGACCGCCGGTCCCAGGGCGGCTTCAAGCCCCCGGGCCTCGGCCAGGTCGTCCTGCGGGACTCCCGTTCCGTGCGGAATGACCAGATCCAGATCGTCCGGGGCAATACCTGCGTCGGCCATCCCTTTCTCGACGGCGATACGAATCCCTTTGCCGTCCGGCTCCATCCTCTCATACACCGGGTGGATATTGTGGCTCTGACCGATCCCGGCCACCTCGCCCCAAATCCTTGCGCCGCGCGACCGGGCATGGTCGAGGTTCTCAAGCACGATAATCCCCGCTCCCTCGCCGAACACCGATCCGGCGGCGCCGGCATCAAACGGTCTGCACGCGGCCTCGGGATTGTCGTTGCTGTTCGTCGCGACCCGTTTCAGCAGGTTCTGTCGCACCAGCATCATCAGGTTGATCTTTCCTTCCGCCGCACCGGTCAGGGCGATGTCGGCGCTGCCCCGAGCGATGACCTGGGCGGCCTCCCCGATCGACAGGTGGGCCGACGCCTCGGCGCACGTGATCGTGTTGCTCGGGCCCTGGATATCGTGGATGATTCCGATATGACAGGCGAGCATGTTCGGCAGGTACTTGAGCAGCCACAGGGGCGTGATATGCCCGAGTCCGTCCTTGCCCCACTTGTGGATATCAAATCGTCCGGCCGTTGTGCTGACGGCCACCGCCGGGCCCAGTTCCGTGAGGTCGCAACTGATCATCCCCGCGCCCATATTGATCGCGATTCGGGTCGGATCGACGTTCACATTGTCGGGATCGATTCCCTTAGTGGTCAGGCCGCTGGCGGCCACCGCCTCCTTGGCCGCGACAACAGCCAGCTCAATGTCGCGGCACATCAATTTAACTGCTTTTCGAAAGGTTTTGGGGACGTGATCCTGGATGCGGAAAGGGGGCGCCTCGCCACCCAGCTCGCAGGGGAGTCCCGTTGGATCAAAGGATTTGATTGGAGCGATGCCGCACCGTCCGGCGGATAACCCGGCCCACATCTCATCAACGGTCAGTCCCAGGGGACTGACGGCCCCAAGCCCCGTGATGACTACACGTGCTGGCGTCATGCCCCGGACTCCATCGGCTGCGGCTCAAGCCGGATGTGATTCAGGGCAACCTCCTGCAGGAGTGAGGTGAATATCCCGGTGAACACGAAGTTGTCCCTGGGGAACTTCTTGCCGGCCAGGTTCTGGTCGATATGGCTGAACATCAGGTCGATCTCGGCGATCAGTTGATCCGATCGCGTGATCCGGCCCGTTGTGCTGGCTGCCTCCGGAGCGATGGTCTCCATCCGTGCCTCGAGCCTGAGGCTGTCGCCCGGCAGGACGCAGTCGAAGAAAACCGCCTTGCTGATTTTTGCCAGCACGACCTTCTCCTGGAAAGCCCGGGCCTCTCCCACAAGAATACCCGCCGTCTGGGCCATGGCCTCGATCATCAGGCATTCCGGCATGATGGGATAGCCGGGGATATAGTCATGCAGGTGCTCTTCGGCCAGGGAAACGTTCTTGACGGACACCGCCCGTCGGCCGCTTTCAAACTCCAGGAACCTGTCGATCCAAATCCAACGCATGGGAACTCTTGTGAAGACCAACGGCAGGATGGGACACAATCCTGCCGCGAAATATCTGCTCCAACCGCCACGATCTATGCCGGATTCAGCCGGCTGTCCACGTAGTTGACGATGGCATTTACGGTGAACAGATCGGCGAGCTTGTTGATGTCCGGGTCCTTTTCAAACTCGCTCAGATCCGTGTGCGGGACTCGCGTCCGAAGCTCGGCGAGTCCCTTGTCCGTGAGTTTGCCGTTGCTGACGAGATCCGAGCTGTTCAGCAGCCCCTCCACCGGGAACAACTCCTCTCGCGGCACCTTCATCCCAAACGCCTTCTCCAGGCGAAACACGATATCCAGGAAGTCGATGCTCTCGGCCCCGAGATCGCCCATGAGCGTGGCGTCGGCCGTCACTTCGTCCTCATCGACCCCAAGCGCATCTATGAGAACCTCCTGTACCTTCTGGAAAACCTCATCCCGACTCATGGCCATGGCTGCTGCTACCTCCGGTCTGTATCTTTTCGAAAATCCTTCTTCATAACCTCGTTCAGCTCTGCTGCGCGAGCAGGCTGTAACGGGTCTTCATCGCTTGAATCACCTGGGCATCCGTTGCGGCCATCGCCGGGGTCCGGTCCGCCAGGTTGAAGTGTCTCAGGCCGAAACGCGCCTCGAGTATCTTTTCCCCGTCGGCGACGCCGCACCCGGTGAAGCGGCTGACGTTCTCTTCAATGACCTTGGCCTGCACCGTGTACTCGATTCGCGATCCCGGCGCCAGGAAGCTCTTGTATTTTACGTTGCGGGCTTCTTCCAGCAAGATCATGCTATGGGCAAAAGCCTCGGTCTTGCGGACAAGCCAACTCGCCGACTCCACGAGCCCCTGCAACAGGAGCACGCCCGGCAATACCGGGAACGTGGGGAAGTGATCCCCCAGGTACTCCTCGGCCAGGGATACGCATTTGACTGCAGTGAGCGTCTTGCCTTCTTCGAGCGATACGATCTTATCTATCAGTACGAATCTCATGAGTTCCAGAGCCATCTCCTATAGACCGGCGTCATTGTAGTGGCTCCGAACTGTTTTTCCACTGTTTTTTCGTTTTTTGCGGGGTGCGCTCCCCCGAGTTGGGATGAACCTGGTTGAAAACACACAGAACGCCAGTATACTTCAGTGCATGAAGGTTCGCAACGCAAGAATCCCGGACGTCAAGACGATCTGCTCGCTCATCAACTACTACGCCGAGCATGATAAGATGCTCTTTCGTTCCCTGGCCGAAGTCTATGAGAATCTTCAGACCTTTCTCGTGGCCGAGAAAGACCACGAGTTGGTCGGCTGTTGCGCCCTGGAGGTAATCTGGTCGGATCTTGCCGAGGTGAAGTCTCTGGCGGTCGGACCGGACAGCCGGGGCACGGGTGTTGGCACGGCACTGGTCTCCGCGGCCCTTGGGCAGGCCCGTCAGCTTGGGGTCCCGAGAGTGTTCGCGCTGACCTTGGAGCCGAGGTTCTTCGAGCGGGCGGGATTTCAGATCGTGAAAAAGGAAGAACTGCCCATGAAGGTCTGGAGCGATTGCGCACGGTGTCCGAAACAGGACGAATGTGACGAAATCGCTGTGATCCGGGACCTTTCCGCCGGTTAACAGGCCGGAACGAGAGATCTAACAGCCGGTCGGTAAAATCCCTGTGCCATCGCGGATCTGCTTATGCGACCTGCCTTCGTTGGAACAGGGCCACGGCCACAGCGAGGATTCCGACGGTGTAGCACAGGGCATAGGACGCGCTGATCAGGATGTACCGGAAGGGCACGGCGCTGCCCTCGTAGATTGCGTCGCTGATCCAGAACACCTGCAAGTCGGGGACGAGAAAGCGACCCGCCTGGGCCCACAGGTGCGTACCGGCGAATCGGCCGAACACATAATCGCTGATCAGGCCCAGCAGGAACACGCCGATGCAGGCGGAGAGGGTTACGACGATATTGAAGCGAGTCGAGAGGGCCACGGCGATGGCCGCGATAACCACAGCCGCCAGGAACAGCAGGACCGACCCGTAGATATCGAGCCTTGTGATTCCATTCTTGGCCGGGTTGAACTGCCAATCGCGGTCGATCAAGGCCAGGAATACCAGGGTCAGCGTAGCGAGGATCGCCGCGACCACCACGGCGGTTGACGTGAATTTCCAGTCGTAGGCGTAGTTGAAGAATGTGCTGAGCAAGAGCGTCGCGACCGCGACGGCGGCTGCCGAACCGACAACGGTCCAGTCGTGGGTGTCGGAGGCGGTCTCCAGGACGCCGTGTCGGATGGTCATCAACAGGGCGATCGTGCACAAGTAGTGCGCCAGGGCAACCGCTGCGACCACGCCGAGGAACTTGGCAAGGATGAATATGGGACGTTGGACGGGCTTGGTCAGCACCGTCAGGATGGTCTTGTTCTCCATTTCTGTGGATACGGCCCCCGCGGCCGAGAAGATTGCCACGAACAAGCTCGTCAGGAAAAGCGTAGAAAGCCCGATTTCTCGCAGCAGTTTGTTGTCGTCGTCCATGGTGTACATCGACAGGGATGGACTGATGAGGAACAGCAGCAAAGCGGCTGCAATAATGACGGCGTAGACGGGTTGGCGCAGGGTTTCGACAAAGGTAATTTTCACGATTGATATCAGCTTATACATCACTCACCCACGACATTGCCGCCCTGCCGACCGCTGCGGTTGACACAAAACTGTGATGCGTATTTTTTCACGGTTGTCACTACACGAGAATCGTTTTTGGTGTTATAGTGCCGAATTCCCTGTTTGTAAAGGATCTGGGCCCGTAGTGGTTAATACTGGATGAACGGGTTTTTGGTTCACAGCCTGGAGCTTAATCGCCAATGACAGTATCATCGAAACGCCCCGAACAAGTCGCATGGGTAGCCTTGATTCTCAGCCTGGTCTTCTTCGGCGTCGCGTTCTTCCTGGGTCGCTGGAGCGGGTTCCACGCCGTGTCCGCCGTCGGGTGGCAGTCCCTTGCGGCGGCCTTCATCTGGCTGGTCCTGGCGATCCAGTTCCATCAGCGAGGTCTTGCCGAGCAGGAAAAGCTCGACATGACGCAGTTGGCCAGGGAGAAGAGTTCCGCAACCATCTTCCAGAAGGGAGAAACCGCGGCGATGCTGGCGGCTGCCCAGCGACGCGTGGAGATTCTCGAAAAGTGGTTCATCCCGGCCTTCGGGGCCTTGATCGCCGCCTATGAAATCGGGATCGGCGTCTACCTGCTGAAGACCATTCCCAGGACCGGCGATGTTCATACTCAGCAGCCGCTGGTCTGTGCGATTGTCGCGACGGCAATTGCCTTCGTCGGCTTCCTGATGTCGCGATACGCGACCGGCATGTCGGCCGAACCCAGGTGGAAACCATTGCGGGCAGGGGGCAGCTTCTTCCTCGGCGTTGCGGTCGTGTGTTTTGTGCTGGCGATTTCGCTGGCGCTGGTGCACTTCCAAATCTCTTCGCTGCTGAAGGTCATCAGCTACATAGTTCCCATCCTCCTGGTTGTATTGGGCGCCGAGACGGCCCTGAACATCGTCTTCGACATCTACCGGCCAAGGCTCAAGGGCCAGTACAGCCGGGCGGCGTTCGACAGCCGGCTTCTGGGCGTCATCAATGAGCCCGGCGGGATCTTCCGCAGCGTGGCGGCCGCGATGGACTACCAGTTTGGGTTCCAGGTCTCGCAGACTTGGTTCTACAAGCTTCTGGAAAAGGCGATCGTGCCGCTGGTTCTCTTTTCCGTTGCGACGCTCTACTTAGCCAGTTGCATCGTGGTGGTAGGTCCCAACGAGGAGGGGATTGTCGAGCGATTCGGCAAGCCGACGACCGGCGACGGGCAGGTCCGCCATATCGGTCCCGGCCTTCACCTCAAGCTGCCCTGGCCCATGGACATCGCGTATATGTACCCGACTCAGCAAGTCATGGACCTGCACATCGGGTACGTACCCAAAATCGATCCCAACGGCGCGGTTGTCCAGGAGATGAAGCTTCTGTGGGGGCAGACCCACTACGAGAAAGAGCACGATTTGCTCGTTGCAGCCGACTACACGCCCGCTGAAGTTGGCGAGAGTCCGGCCGAAGGGGCTGTGCCCGTCAGCCTGGTCAAGGTAAACATGCCGGTCCAGTACCGGATCAAAGATCTGCGCGCCTACATTTATGGCCACAGCGACCCGGCCAAGCTTCTGGAAGACATCTGCTATCGCGAGCTGGTCCGGCTGGCCTCCACAGCCAACGTCGAGGTCGATAGTGCGCGAAGCAGCAGTGAGGACAATCTCTTTGGCAGCGGCAGGACCAAGGCCAAGCAGATCCTGACGGACCGGATTCAAAAGGCCGCCGATGAGCAGGGACTGGGGATTGAGTTGGTTTTTGTCGGTCTGCAGGGCATTCATCCGCCGCCGGAGGTGGCCCAGGACTACCAGGGGGTCGTCGGGGCCGTCCAGGCGAAGCAGGCCTTGGTGCTCGATGCGGAGGCGGAGCGCAACAGGGGTCTCAGCACGCTTGCAGGCTCCGTGTCTCGTGCCTACAGGCTGGCGGAACTGGCGGCCCGGTATCAGGAAGCGCAAAGAACAGGGGCCTCAGATGAGGTGAAGCGTCTGGGCGAGCAGTTCGACGCCGCGTTGCTCAACGAGGCCCGAGGCGAGATCTTCCGGATTCTCAGCGAGGCCCAGAGTTACCGCTTCGGGAAGGCGACCCTGGCCGAGGCGACGGGCAAGCGATTCGCCGGGCAGATCCAGGCCTACCGGGCGGCGCCGGAAATCTACAAGTGCGAGCAAAGGGCGGTCGTGCTCGAAGACGCCCTGCGGAGTATCCGCAAGTACGTCGTGGCATCCGACCCGAACGATCGTGAAGTCATCATCATAGACCTCCAGGACAAGCTCCCAACGGATTTGTTGAGGGGCGTTGTCGGTGGACAGGAGAGCAGTGGATAATGAAGAACGTAGCGATTCCGATCCTGATTGCCGTCATTTCTGTCGTGATGATCGTGTATCTCGTGACCTTTCAGGTCCGCGAGACGGAGTCGGGCTTCGTGACGCGGTTCGGCAAGCCGGTCCGCGAAGTGACCCATCCCGGCCTGTACTTCAAATGGCCCACGCCGATCGAGCAGGTTCACAAGTTCGACTCCCGCATGAGGGTCCTGGAGGCCGCTCAGTTGGCCGAGACCACGACGCGGGGCAACGTCCCGATCATCGTCAACACCTATGTGGTCTGGCGGGTGGCCGAGCCGCTGAAATTCCTCAACGCGGTCAAGACGGAAGACAACGCCGAGAGCAAGCTCCGCAACCATATCAACGACACGCAGAACCGGGTCATCGGACAGCACTCGTTCGGCGAGTTCGTCAACAGCGATCCCGTGAAGATCCGGTTCGACGAGATACAGGATGAGATGCTCAACGACCTTAAGGAGCCGGTCCGGGCGGAGTACGGCATCGAGATCAAGACGCTGGGCATCAAGCAGCTCAAGGTCAGCGAGGACGTGACGAAGAAGGTCTTCGAGCGGATGAAGGCCGAGCGTCAGGGCCGAACGGACGCCATTACGTCGGAGGGCGAGGCCATGGCCATTCAGATCCGGGCCGACGCGAACAAGAAGCGGGACGTGCTGCTGGACGCGGCCGAAGGCCGGGCCAAGGAGATCCGCGGGCAGGGCGATGCGGATGCCGCCAAGTACTACGAGCTGTTGGAGACGGACCCACAACTGGCGATCTATCTGCGAAATCTGGAGACCCTCAAGGAGACCCTCAAAGACCGGTCCACGATCGTCCTCCGGACGGATTCGGACCCCTACAAGCTATTGATGGCGATGCCGTCGCTGGGGACTGAAGGATCGGCAAAATAGTCGCAGGATATTGAAAATAGACTGGGCAAGCAGCCATGGCACACGAACACAAACACGGACAGGATCACGGACATGCACACGACCAGGCAGACCAGCCTGAGCAGCCGGCGCAGGGGGAGCAGCTCGATGCGGCCGGCAAGTCGCTGGCCGACGCGCTTCGCATCAGCTTCACGATCTTGAAGGTCATCATGACCGTCCTGGTCGTTGCGTTTCTGGCATCCGGCTTCCGGACGGTCGGCCCGGACGAGCGGGCGCTGGTTTTGCGGTTCGGCAAGATCCGGGGCATAGGCGACGAGGCGATCCTGAGTCCCGGGCCGCACTGGGTGTTCCCCTACCCGATCGACGAGCTGGTAAAGATTCCCGTCGAGAAGAACATCAATCTGGCCGTCAACACCTTCTGGTACAAGGAGATCCGCGATGACATCCTGGGCCCGGGTGTCAAGCCGAGGAACTACCGGGCCGAGAAGCTCGATCCGATGGTCGAAGGGTACTGTCTGACGCGAAGCCAGGCGGCGGCCGAGACCCCCAGTGTGGGGCAGAACCTCCAGGCTCCCGGGGCGCGGCTCCTCAAGGACAGCGAGGGCAGCGACTACAACATCGTCCACACGAGATGGCAGATCAACTACCAGATCAGCAATGTCGATCAGTTCTTCCGGAACGTCTACGTGCGGGATGTCAAGCCCGGCGAGATCTACTCGGATATCATGGTTGCGAGCATCACGCCGCTGCTTCGCAGCGTAGTTGACGACGCCATCGTGACGACGATGGTCCACTATACAATCGACGAGGCGCTTCAAAGCGTTGATACGATCCCGCGTCGTGTCCAGCAGCTTGTGCAGCAGAAACTGGACACTCTTGACAGCGGGATACGCGTCGTGCAGATGCAGTTGGTCAGCGCCAAATGGCCCATGCAGGTGGATGAGGCGTTCGAGGCATACGTGGAGGCCAGCCAGAGAAGTGCGCAGACGATCACGCAGGCCCGGACCTACGCCGAGACGACGCTCAACAAGACCGCAGGCCAGGTGGCGGAACCGCTGTATAAGGTGTTGTTGGACCCGAAAGGCGATACGGAGCAGCGAGAGGCCCTCTGGGCTCAGATCACAGGCGACGCCCAGGGAACGATCTCCCATGCCCATGCCTATCAGACGAAGGTCGTGGAGGCCGCCAGGGCCAGCGCCAATTACCTGATGAGTATTCTGCCTGAGTATCGCAAGCGGCCGACGCTTGTCGGTCGCGAGTTGTACCTTGCGGCTATCCACCAGGTTCTGACCAATGCCGACGAGAAGTTTGTCCTCGACGCATCCGACAAGAGCAAGAACCGCGAATTCCGGATTCTGCTGAACCGGGACACGCAGTTGAAACCCAGGAACATTCCGTAGAACGCATCGGGAATTGACAGGCCGGGTGGTCCTATTGGCGCCCGCGATCATGATTCGGTGAGAGAACAAGACTATGGCGCATGAGCACCTGCACTTGAAAGATGAATTCGGCACCGAGCAGACCCGTGACAAGCAGGTTCGCGTGAGCATCGCCCTGCTGGGTACGCTGGCGGGCGGGGTCCTGCTCATCAACAGTTGGGTTGGAAGGGCCTTTTACGAGCCCGGCAGCTTCAACACGGAGCTGTTTGCGATGCTTGGCGCTCTTCTGCTCGGGGCCCCGATCGTCGTCCATGCGATTCACAGCCTGATTCGGGGAGAGTCGCACATGGACGAATTGGCCGCTCTGGGCATCGTTGCGGCGTTTGCCATAGGGGAGTACGTCGCCGCCGGACTGATCGGCTTCTTCATGCTGCTCAGCGAGCTGGTGGAGACGAGGACGGCCCTTGGGGCCCGCGCCTCGATCGAATCGCTCATCCGGCTGACGCCCGTCAAGGCCAACCAGATTGACCAGGACGGCAAGGAGCGGGAGGTCAAGGTCAGCGCGCTGCGCGCGGGGGACCGTATTCGGGTGCGTCCGGGTGACAACGTCTCGGCCGACGGCGAGGTCTACGACGGCCTGAGCTCCGTGAACGAGGCGACGATCACGGGCGAGTCGCTGCCGGTGGACAAGGTGCCCGGAATGCAGGTCTTCGCCGGAACGAACAACCTGACGGGCGTTCTCGATATCCGCGTCACCAAAGCGGGCAAGGACACTACGCTGGGCAAGGTCCAGTCCCTGATCATACAGGCCGAGCACACGAAGATCCCCGTCATGCGGATCATCGATCGCTACATCTCCTGGTACGTGCCGACCATCCTGATGATTGCGGCCATCGTGTGGGTGTTCACGCGGAATATCAACCAGGCGATCACGATCCTTGTGATCTCGTGTCCGTGTGCGATCATTCTCGCGACGCCCACGGCGATGGTGGCCGCCATCTCGGCTGCGGCCCGGCTTGGCATCCTGGTGAAAAATGTCGCCTACCTTGAGGTTGCCGGAAAGATGACGGCCCTGGTGTTCGACAAGACCGGCACCGTGACCACGGGCCGGCTCTATGTGACGAAGCTTACTCCCGCGGAGGGGGTCGAGCCGGGCGAGCTGCTGGCGGAAGCGGCGGCGGCCGAGCAGATGAGCAAGCACCCGGCGGCCCGAGCCTTGCAGGAAGTGGCCAAGGAGGCCGGCCTGACGTTGCCGGCGTCCGAGAGTTTCAGAGAAACGCCGGGCAAAGGCGTCACCGCCAAGGTCAATTCGTCCCGGATCATCGTGGGACGCGACACGTTCCTGGCCGAGAACGGGATCGACACGAAGAACGTGCCCGATCCCCGCCTGCACGAGGAGCAGGGCTTCAGCACGCTGTACGTTGCAAAGGATAAGCGGTGCATCGGATGGATCGGCCTGCAGGACAAGACCCGGCCGGAAGCGCAGCAGGCCATCAAAGAACTGGTGGACATGGGGATCAAACGCGTCACCATGCTCACCGGCGACCGGAGCGAGGTCGCCAACCGCGTCGCAGGGGAGCTGGGCTGCACGGACTATAAAGCCCAGTGCCTCCCACAGGACAAGCTGGCCGTTGTCGAGCAAATCAAGAAGGAAGGCCACACGGTCGTCGTGGTCGGCGACGGCATCAACGACGCCCCGGCCCTGGCGGCCGGCGATCTGGGCATTGCGATGGGCGCCGCGGGCAGCGACGTGGCGATCAACTCCGCGTCCATCGCGTTGATGAACAACGACCTGCGGCGGATTCCCTTCCTCGTCGATGTCTCCCGCAAGACCCGGCGGGTGATCGCCCAGAACCTCGTGTTCGGCATTCTCTTCATCGTGGTGGGCATCTCCCTCTCGAAGTTCGTGCCGCCGGCGGTGGCCGCCTTCCTCCACTTCGCCAGCTCGCTGGTCGTGGTGTTCAACAGCGCCCGGCTGTTCCGCCAGGGCGAAGAACTTGACCACGAACCACAGGCGGCATAGGGTTGTAACATGGATTACGCCATAGAGACAGTTGCACTGACGAAGGTCTTCTCCGACTGGTGGGGTCGGGCCAAGGTCTATGCGGTGGACGATCTGAACCTGCAAATCCGCCCGAACGAGGTCTTCGGCCTGCTGGGCCCGAACGGCTCGGGCAAAACGACCACGATCAAGATGCTCCTGGGCCTGTTGCACCCGACGAAAGGCCATGCCCTGCTCCTGGGCGGCGACGGGACCGATCCGAAGGTCAGCGCCCGCGTCGGCTTCCTTCCGGAGGAGTCGTACCTGTACCGCTTCCTGAATGCCCGCGAGACACTGGATTTCTACGGCCGGCTTTTCGGGCTGGGCTCCAAGACCCGGGAGATGCGAATCGAGGCCCTGCTGGAGATGGTCGGCCTCAGGGCGGTGGCGAGCCGGCCCGTCGGAACCTATTCCAAGGGCATGGCGAGGCGCATCGGACTGGCCCAGGCCCTCATCAACGACCCGGACCTGCTGATTCTCGACGAACCTACGACGGGTCTCGACCCCATCGGTACGCGGCAGATCAAGGACCTGATTGTCAGGCTGGCCGAACGGGGCAAGACCGTTCTGCTGTGCAGTCATCTGCTTGCTGATGTCGAGGACGTCTGCGACCGGATTGCGATTCTCTACGGCGGCAAGGTCCAGGCGCACGGTCGCGTCAGGGACCTCCTGCAGCAGACGAACAAGAGGCAGATTGTCACCGACGCCATCAGCGATGCCACGGCCGATCGCATCCGGGACCTTCTCAAGCAGGAGCATGCGGAATGCGAGATCTCCTCTCCCATGGAGAGGCTCGAAACTTTTTTCATCAACACGGTGGTCGAGGCGCAGCAGCAGGCTATGCCCACGAGCGGGGCGTTTAGCACGACGCAGATCGGGGACTTCCTTACGGCAGGGGTGAGCAAGGCCGACATTCTGGACAAGCTGGTCGCGGCCCCCGTCGCCGAGAAGGCCCAGGCCGGACCGGTCAGGACGGAGCGGCCGCAGCCTCGCGAGACCGTGACGCCCGAGCTCAACAAGGATCTGCTCAGCAAACTTACTCAGCCGGCATCGAGTCCCGAGGCTGAGCCCGCCGTGCCGACCGGGACGGAACGCGTCGAAACGGTGCCTGAGACCCCTGTACAGAGGGAGCAGGTCAAGAAGAACCTTCTCGACGAACTGGCGGGAGACAAACGGCCCGACGGTTCGACCGCTAGGCCGTCCGAGGGTCCGAAGGAGGGCGGCGGCCATGGGTAGGATCTGGGCCGTGGCGACCAACACGATCCGGCAGGCCCTGCGGATGAAGGTGGCGGCCATCTTCATCGTACTGTTGCTGGTGCTGCTGCCGGTTCTGGGGTTCACCGCGACGGGAGACGGCACGCTCAAAGGCCGTCTCCAGACATCCATAAGCTACGGCCTGTCGCTGACGGGCCTGCTGCTGAGCCTGCTGACGATCATCGTCTCGATCTACTCGATCACCAGCGATATCGAGCACCGGCAGATCTACACCGTTGTGACCAAGCCGATCCGTCGATACCAGTTGATCCTGGGCAAGCTCCTGGGCGTCATCGTGCTCGACATCGCGCTGCTGACGCTCTTTGCAGGCATTATCTACGGCGTTGTCGTCCTGATGCCGAGATTCGTCAAGGCGTCGGAGGAGGAGCTGGCGCAGATCGACAACGAGTTCTTCACGGCCCGGGCGAGCCTTGTCCCGCCTCCGGTCGACGTGAGCAAAGAAGTCGAGGATCTCTATCGGAAACTCCAGGCCAACGATCAACTGGAGGCCGCGTATCCGAACAGCAGCCGGGAAGAGATCCTGAAGTATCTGACCAGCCGCTTGCGCCTCGAGAAGCGGGCCGCTGCGGTCGGCCAGGTGCTGATCTGGGAGTTCAGAAACGTCAGGCCGAGCGATCCGAACCACCAGAGCCTGTTCATCCGCTTCAAGTACGACGTCTCGGTGACGCCGCCGGATGAGCAGGTATACGGGGACTGGCGGATCGGAGATCTGCGGGGCTTGCAGTCCGGGGCGCCGGTCGATACGCCGGTGTGGCGAGCGCCTCGCAAGGACCCCGTGCGGAAGTTCCGGGAGATCGAAGTCCCCGCATCGGCGGTCGCCAAGGACGGCTACCTGGCGGTCGGTTTCATGAACCCGCCCTTGAACAGCACGGTGGTTCTGTTTCCCGTCGAGGACGGCCTGGAGGTGCTGTACAAGGCCGACACCTTCCTGGGCAATTACGTTCGAGCGGCGTTGCTGATCCTGTTTCGGCTCGTGTTTCTGGCCTGCCTGGGCGTGATGGCGGCCGGCTTCCTGTCGTTCCCGGTGGCGATTCTCTTCTGTCTGGTGGTCTTCGTCACGGGCTCCACGAGCAGCGGAATCATCGAGTCGTTCGGGTACATGAGCAGGAACGTCAACCTGGTCTACAAGTACACGATCGAGAGCGTAATTCAGCTTCTACCGCAGTTTGACAAATTCAATCCGACGCACTTCCTGGTCCCGGCCCGGCTGATCGGCTGGGGTCTGATCGGCAGGGCGGTGCTCGTGATGGTGTGCCTGAAGGCGTCTCTCCTGCTGATCCTGGCCCTGATCATCTTCAGCTTCCGGGAACTGGCGAAAGTGGTGGTGTGAGGACGGTTTTGTAGAATTCCACAACGGATAATGCGCACACGTGATTTCCTCATCCTGTTGGTCTGTGGAATGACGGCGGCAGCCTCGCTGTTTGCGGCCGGGGCGCAGCTCGACTACATCAACAGCCAGCGGGAGAAGATGAAAATCGTCATCAATCCCGCCCTCGAGAATGCGCCGCCGTCGCTGGCGTTCGCCACGGTTGCGATGGGAGCCTTCCGCGGCCTGATCGTGGATATCCTCTGGATGCGGGCCGACAAGCTCAAAGAGGAAGGGCAGTTCTTCGATGCCCGCCAACTCGCCGAGTGGATCACGACCTTGCAGCCGCGATTTCCCGCAGTCTGGGAGTTTCACGCCTGGAATATGGCCTACAACATCTCTGTGGCGATCCCCGCCTCGCAGCCGGAGCAGCGATGGCGATGGGTCAAGAACGGCTATGAGCTGCTGCGCGACAAAGGCATCCCGCTGAATCCCAAATCGATTCAACTGTATCGTGAGCTGGGACGCATCTTTCAGCACAAGCTCGGCGGCGTTTCGGATGACGCCCATGAGTATTACAAGCTCCAGTTTGCCGAAGAGATCGGGCCTTTGCTGGACTCTGCGGACAACAACCTGGGCCGAAACGACAACAAGTACATCGAGGCCCTGATCGCCGCGCCGCGGGAATGGGTCGAGGTCAGCAGCGATCCGAACACGGGCGCGCTTATCCAGGCGCTGCAAAAGGCCGATGAGAACTTCGCAACCGAGGCCGATTTCGTGCGGAACTATCTCTCGCTGCGTCAGAACGCGGAGCGTTTCAAGCCGGCGGCCTCCGAGGTCATCGAGGTCTACCGGGGGACTGCCGCCCTCAAAAGGTTCGATCTTTTCGCCAAGGCATACCAACTGCGCAACGTATGGAAGATGGACCTGTCGCTGATGCTCCGCGTCGGGCTGAAGCACGGCCCCGTCGATTTCAGCGATCCGAACACCCATTTTCCCATGGATTGGCGCCATCCGGACAGCCACGCGATCTATTGGGCCGTCAAGGCGCTTGACGTGGCGGTTCAGGAGAAGGACCGCGACTTCACGGCCCACGAGGCCAACACGGATATGATCGTGCTGCACAGTTTGCAGAACCTCTTCCGCTACGGCAAGATCGATACCTTCCAGGGCCCGCCTGATCCGAGCACCGCGGTCCCGGGCAAGAAGGACATTTTCCTGAGCCCGGACCTGAGAATCTTCGTTTCATACAACAAGGCGGCCTTGGCGGTGCTGGACAAGTATAAGGAGGACCGCGGACGTCTCGAGGCGCGCAGGAATGGCCATCGCAATATGCTCAAGAATGCGGTGCTGTCCTTCTATCAGGCGGGTCTGAGGAGAGAGGCCCTGAAAATCTTCAATGAGTTGCGGACGCGATATCCTTTCCCCGAGTTTCAAGTCTCGCTCGATCAGTATGCCAAACAGCGGATTATGGAGGAACTCGACAGCATCGGGATTCACGACGCAACCGAGCAGGTCGCGACGCTTCTGATCAACGCGTATCGCCTGCTCGCCTTGCACGATGACGATGCGGCGGCCGGAAACGAGCGACTGGCCCAGGAGGTCTGGGACCGGTACTATGCCGAGTACGGCGACACGGAAAGGATTGACCTGCCCCCGATGCCGGTGCTAAAATTGTACGCGATCGAACAGTTCCTGCGCAGCGATGCGTATCCGCTGTACATCCGACAGAATCTGGTGGATCGCATCCGGCGTGAGAGGCCGGAGCTGCTCAAGCAGTTGGAGCAGGCAGCGGCGCAGTTGGACCGGGAAAACGATCAGCGGCAAAAGGCACAGACGCAGTGAGAACATAGCGCGTGGGTGTGTCTGAGCGTAGAAGCCGGAGGGTGTCTGCGCTTCCACATATCCACGCGTCGGCATTTGGAGGGTCATACGTCGGTCATGGATGAGAGGCTTCAACAACAACTGACGCCGTCCCAGTGGCAAGCGGTATGCCATCGCGAGGGGCCGCTGTTGGTCCTCGCGGGTCCCGGCAGCGGCAAGACCCGCGTCATCACGCACCGCATCGCCGCCCTGATCGATTCCGGGGTCAAGCCGTACAACATCTGTGCTATCACGTTTACGAACAAGGCCGCCGAGGAGATGCGGCAACGGGCGGTTTTGCTCGGCGCTTCCGGCGGCGCCCATATCAGCACGTTCCACTCCCTGTGCGTGCAGATTCTCCGTCGCTATGCCGACGCAGGGGGCATCCAGCGCAACTTCAGCATCTACGACGACGCCGACCAGACCCGGTGCGTCAAGCAGGCCATCGGCGACTGCAATCTCGATACGACCGCGTTTCCGGCGGGCCGCATGTTGGAAGCGATCTCGACCCTCAAGAACAAGCTCATCGATCCCGAGACCTTCAAGGAGCAGGCGGTCGATTACTTCTCGAAGACGCTCGCAAAGGTGTATGCCCACTATCAAAAGCTCCTGACCGAGCGCAACGGGCTCGATTTCGATGACCTGCTCATGAAAGTGGCCCTCTTGCTGGAGAATGATTCGACGGTCTGTGGCGAGCTCGCGGACCGGTTCCGGTACCTGCTGATCGACGAGTACCAGGACACGAACCACGCCCAGTACAGGCTGGCCAAGGCGATTGCCTCCTACCACCGGAACATTTGTGCGACGGGCGATCCGGACCAGTCCATCTATCGTTGGCGGGGGGCCGACATCCGCAACATCCTTGCGTTCGAGAAGGACTGGCCGGAGGCGGTGACCATCCGCCTGGAGGAGAACTTCCGCAGCACGGCGGGCATCCTGCGAGCGGCTGACCGGCTCATCGCCTGCAACAGAAACCGCAAGCAAAAGAGCCTGATCCCGACCCGGACGCACGAGGGCGAGTTCTCCGTGCAGTGCTATGGGGACGAGGCGGCCGAGGCCGACGGCGTAGGCCGCAAGGTGCGAGAGCTCATTGCCTCCGGCGTCTCCGGCCGGGATATCGCGGTCTTCTATCGCATCAACTCCCTGAGCAGGGCCCTGGAGGAGGCCTTCATCCGGCACAAGACCCCATATCAGGTTGTACGCGGCGTCGAGTTCTACAACCGCAAGGAAATTCGCGATGTGCTCGCGTACCTGAAGGTTCTCGTGAACCCGGCCGACGAGATCGCACTGCTGCGGATCATCAACACCCCCGCCCGCGGGATCGGCAAGGTTACGATCGAAAAGGCCCAGGATTATGCCGCTCGCTGCGGCATTCTGCTGTTCGATGCCCTGAGAAATGCCGCCGGAATCGACGGCCTGGGCGATTCGGTCAAGGCCAAGCTGCTCGACTTCGTGCGGATGATGGAGGGCTTCGCCGGGCAGGTGGAGGGGAAGGTCGCCCCATTGGTCGAGAAGGTGTTCGGCGACTCCGGGATGGAGCGGTTGTACAAAGCTGCCGGGGCGGAGGGCGAGACCGCCGTGGAGAATATCGAGGAGCTGATCAGCACCGCGGCGGTCTACGATAAGCAGACGGAGAACCCCTCGCTGGTGGACTACCTCCAGCAGATCGCCTTGTTCAGCGATGCCGACGCATACGACGCCTCGGGCGAGCGGGTGGCCCTGATGACGATGCACGCGGCCAAAGGACTGGAATTCGAGAACGTTTTCATCATCGCCCTCGAGCATGGCATCCTTCCGCACGAGCGGGCCAACGGCAGTCATGAAGACCTGGAAGAAGAGCGCAGGCTCTTTTTCGTGGGGATGACGCGTGCGAAAACGAATCTCTACGTCAGCTACGCCCAATACCGAACGTTCCGCGGTCAGTTCCTCCGAACGATTCCCTCGCAATTCCTCTACGAGCTCGGTCCCGGCCTGATGCACGAGCCGCTCGACCACGACGGGCGGCCCCAGCCGCGACCGGCCGAGCCGCGCCGCCGGGTTGCGCCTGTTGTGGAGGCCGCGAGCCGGCCGGCCCCGTACACCCCGGGGCAACTCGTCAAGCACAAGACCTTCGGCCTCGGCCGTGTTAAGAAGTTCGTGGACATGGGCGCCAACAGCGTCGTGACGATCAGTTTCAATAGTGGACAGACGAAGTCGCTGCTGCTACAATACGCCGACCTCACGAAGATGTAGATCGAGGTCTATATCCGAGCCACTATTGAAGGGGATGGTCATGTCCGGACAGGTCAATCGCAGGGAGTTCTTGCAGATCACGGCGGGCGGCGCGGTTTGTCTCGCCGGAACGAGTGTTTTTGCGGGCGGCGCGCGGGCCGCGGGTTCTGCGCTCGTCAGCCCCGGGTGCAGGAAGAGCAGGGTCAAGGTCGCCCGAATCTACATGGGTACGAAGGGGGGATTGTGGCCCACGCCCAAGCTGAGTTTCCAGGACGAGATCCGCGGCTATGAGGCCCAGTTCGCCAAGTTCGGCAGTGAAATGGCGGACGTCGATTTCGTGGTCGATGACATCATCACCTCGACCGAGGGGGTCTCCAGGATCAAGCCGAGACTACAGGATGTTGACGGAATCCTCGTCATCCACCTGAGCATGGGCACAGGCGCCATTCTGAACGAGATTCTGGGCGTTGGGAAGCCGACGGCCGTGTTCGCGCTGCCGTACTCCGGGCATGAGTGGGTGGGCTTCGGCGGTCTCCAGAAGCAGCCGATCGGGGCGAAGTTGGAATGCTTTCTGACGAGCGACTATTCCCAACTTGCCACGGCGATTCGTCCGTTCCGGGCCATTCACCACGCCAGAGAGGCCAAGATCCTCAATGTGACGACCCGGTCCTTCAAGGACTACGCCGATCAGATGAAGGCCAAGTTCGGCACCCAGATGAAGCAGATCGATCTGGATACCGTGGTCAAGGCCTACGAGGCCATCGACAACAAGGACGCGGAAGCAGAGACCGAGCGGTGGATGAAGGGTGCCCAAATGGTCATCGAGCCGTCGCGCAAAGAGGTCTTCAAGTCGTGCAAACTCGCCTTGGCCTTCGAGAACATGCTGGCCGAGGAGGACGCCACGGTGCTGACCGTCGATTGCTACGGCACGATGTGGGACAAGACGATCAAGCTGCCCGCCTATCCGTGCCTTGGGTTCTGTCGGCTCAACGATATGGGCCTGGGAGGGATTTGCGAATCGGACCTGCGGTCGGCGATGACGCACATTATCTTCCAGGGCCTGACGGGCAAGCCGGGCTTCATCAGCGACCCAACGGTTGATGAGTCCACGGGCAGCATTATCCTGGCCCACTGCCTGGGGTCGAGCCGGATGGACGGCCCGAACGGGCCGCAGGCGACGTACAAGATTCGCAACGTCATGGAGCGTCAGGAAGGGGTCACGCCACAGATTGAGATGCGGGTCGGCCAGGCGGTAACGCAGGCGATCCTCGTCGGGACCGACACGATGCTCCACTTCACGGGCGATATCATCGACGCCCCGGTCGGCATCGAGCATGACAGAGGCTGTCGAACCAAGATCACCGTCAAGGTGGACGGCGACATCACCACGCTCTGGAAGAACTGGTCGCAGGGCCTCCATCGGCAGACCGTCTACGGCAACATCCGCAAGGAACTGGGGCAGTTCTGCCGGTATACCGGGATCAAGCTGATCGACGAGGCGGCCCCGGCGCAGGTCTGATATACTCTCGGCGACGGACACGTGAAGAAGTCCCCATTCCGGGTGGCAGCGGCAAGGCCGAAGGGTTTGCCGATGGTTTCGCTGGATTCGCGGCAAGCCATCGGCAAGCGGACGTTTGCCGTTGCCACACGGCATCGAATTGCTGTCAAAGGAGGAAAACATGCACGTGAATCGACGCGGTCTGCTGAAGGCGGCCGGCGCAGGAGTGGTCTGGGTGGCGGGGGCTCCCTATGTATCGTTTGCCCAGAGGCAGGCTCCGACGCAGACGAATGATGAGATCTTGGGCCAGGCCGAGGAACGGATCGCAAAGCACCGCAAGGGTATGGCTACCCTGAGGATCGTTGGTCCCGATGGGCGGCCGCTGCCGGCCGGGGTGGATCTGCGGATACGCCAGACGAGGCACAAATTTCTCTTCGGGTGCAATATCTTCAAGCTGGGCCGATGCCGAACGCCCCAGGACAGCGCCGCCTATGCGGAGCGATTCGCCGAGTTGCTGAACTTCGCGACACTGCCGTTCTATTGGTGGTCATACGAGCGTCAGAAGGGCCGGCCGATGGACGATCGCACGGACGAGATCATCCGCTGGTGTCACGACCACGGGGTCGCGATGAAGGGGCACCCACTGGCCTGGAACTACGTCGATCCCCGGTGGCTGGCCGGAACGCCGGAGGAGGTCATGCAACTCCAGTTCGAACGGATCACCCGCTGCGTGGAGCGATTCAAGAGCGACATCGGGATCTGGGACGTGGTCAATGAGGCCACGCACTATGACCGCGAGGAACTCAAGCGCAATGCGCCGAAGCTGACGGAAGCCATCGCCCAAATGGGCGTGGGCAAGTACGTCCGCACGGCCTTCCAGACGGCGCGCCAGGCCAATCCGCAGGCTCAACTCATCATCAACGACTACCGCACCGACGCCATGTTTGCCGACAGCGTGATCTCGCAGCTTGTGGGTGTCGGCGGCAAGCCGCTCTATGACATCATCGGCATCCAATCGCACATGCACGGCGGATACTGGGGAGCCGCCCGGACATGGGAGGTCTGTGAGCGCTTCGCCCGGTTCGGCAAACCGCTGCATTTTACCGAGACAACGTTGGTCTCAGGCCCGAAACAGGGTTCCGACTGGGCGACGACACCCGAGGGCGAACAGCGGCAGGCTCAGCAAGTCGCAGAGTTCTACAGGGTGCTGTTCTCCCACCCGGCCGTCGAGGCCATCACGTGGTGGGATTTCACCGACCAGGATGCCTGGCAGCAGGCCCCGGCGGGTCTTGTCAGGAGCGACATGACGCCAAAGCCTGCCTATGAACGGCTTTGTGAACTGCTCAAAGGCACGTGGTGGACGGACGTGGAGGTCCCGATGGCGGCGGGAGGGACGGTCCCATTTCGCGGATTTCTGGGGCACTATGAGGTTCAGGCCGGCCAGGGGAACCAGCGGCTCACCGGCGGGTTTGTCCTTGACAAGGCATCCGAGCCGGCCATAGATGTACGCTTGGTTTGATAAGGAAATCGACGATGAACTATGCGGTGATCATGGCTGGGGGAACGGGCAAGCGGCTCTGGCCGTTGAGTCGCCAGAAGCGTCCGAAGCAGGTTCTAAAGCTCCTGAATGGTCAGACGCTCTTGAACCGGTGTTTCGAGCGGCTGTGCCCGGTTTTCGACGCGCGCAATATCCTCGTGCTGACGAACGCCGGGTATGTCGATGTGGTGCGGGAGAACGTGCATGGTCTGCCTGTCAACAACGTGATCGCCGAACCCGTCGTTCGTGACACGGCCGGCGCGATCGGTCTGGCAGCCACTGTGCTGGCCAAGTACGATCCGGAGGCGGGGATGGCGATTCTGACTGCGGATCAACTCCTGGAACCCCCGGAGGTGCTTCAGCGGGCGCTCATGGATGCATTCGAGTTCATCTCCGGCATGCCCGATGCCTTGGTTACGTTTGGGATCAAGCCTGCTTTTCCCAGCGCACGACTCGGGTATATCAAATGCTCCGATCCTCGTGAGTGCCCGCGGTGCAAGAACGTCGTCTACTCGGTCGAGGCGTTCAAAGAGAAGCCTGACCCCGTGACGGCCAAGCGATACGTCGAGAGCGGCGAGTACTTCTGGAACTCCGGGATGTTCGTCTGGAGGGCCAAGACCATTCTGGACAACCTGGAGCGATTCCTTCCTGCTGCCGCCGAACCGCTGCGCAGGATCGCGGCGGCCTGGGATACGCCGGCCCAGGACAAAACGCTGCACGAGTGGTTCCCCAAGTTGCCCAGGATCAGTATCGATTACGCGGTCATGGAGAAGGCCGGCCAAGTCCATGCCATTCAGCTTGACTGCAAATGGCTCGATATGGGCTCGTTTGCGGCCCTCGCGGACATCATCAAGTCGGATGAGAACAACAACATCGTCGTTGCCGGTGTCAGCGAGTTGCTGGACTGCCGGGACAGTATCATCGTGACGGAGGACAAGAACCATCTCATCGCGGCAATCGGGCTCGAAAACGTGATCATCGCTCACACGGCGGATGCGACGCTGGTCTGCCATGTCAGCCGGACCGAGCAGCTTAAGAATCTGCTCGACCGAATCGAGCAGCACGGCCGCACGAAGTTCCTGTAGTGGGGCGATTGCCGAGATGAGATACCTGGCCATCGACTACGGAACGAAAAGGACAGGGCTGGCCGTATGCGATGCCGGCGAGACCATCGCCTCCCCGCTGGCCGTGGTGCAGGGCCGCAAGGACCTGATCGAGAGGATCAAACGGATCGTCGCCTCCGAGGACATCGGGGCTGTTGTTCTGGGTCTGCCTTTGAACATGGACGGCACCGAAGGCCCCCAGGCCAAGCTGGTTCTTGCCTTTGCCAGGGATCTCGATGGACAGATTCCGATTCCCATCCACCTGCAGGACGAACGCCTCAGTAGCTTCGAGGCGGAGCAAAAATTGCACGACCTCGGCCTGACCAGGGGCAAGAAACGCGAGCGGCTCGACGCGGTGGCCGCAGCGGACATCCTGCAGACTTTCCTGGATCAGAAGGGCGGCGGGTAGAGGGCTGGAGGACAGCGGAGGATCTGCCGGTGCGGCCTTAGCAGGCGTCCAACGCCCCTTTTTTTGACCGAACCCGGAAAAGACTTGCCAACCCTGCCAACAATTGTTTAGATTACACGATTCTTATTTCGCGTATTGAAAAGCTCAAGTAGGGCCAGAACAAGAAGGGTTGATCGACAGTATGCTGACACAAGAGGAAAAAGGGAGCATCATCGGGGACTATAAGGTACACGAGGGGGATACGGGATCGCCGGAGGTGCAGATTGCCTTGCTGACGAAGCGAATCAACGATCTCACCGAGCACCTCAAAGAGCATCCCAAGGATCATTCCTCCCGCCGTGGCCTGCTCAAGATGGTTGGCACCCGCTCGGCGTTGCTCAAGTATGTTCGAGACCGGGACCTCAAGCGTTATCAGGCGATTATTGCACGCCTCGGACTGCGCAAATAACCCTGAGTCGTTTTGCCGGCGTGGGCGCCGGGGCTCTATATTGTGGCTGTGCGTTCGGGGTTGCGGGCGGGAGAACCAACCGATAGTGCTTTTGTTCATAAGCCATTGAAGGAATCCAAGTTATGGCAGGTGTGTATACCGTTTCACGAGAGATCGGGGGCCGAACGCTGACGATCGAAACCGGCAAGGTGGCCAGGCAGGCCGATGGTGCGGTCCTGGTCACATACGGCGAGACCATCGTGCTGGTGGCGGCCGTCGTGGCTCCGCCGAGGTCGGAAGATATCGATTTCTTCCCCCTGAGCGTCGATTACCGGGAGAAGACGAGTGCCGCCGGAAAGTTTCCCGGCGGTTTCATCAAACGGGAAGGAAGGCCAAGCACAAAGGAAATCCTGACGGCACGAAACATCGACAGGCCGATTCGTCCGTTGTTTCCGGATGGGTACTTTAACGAAGTGCAGATCATGGCCACGGTGCTCAGCGCCGACCGTGAGAACGACCCCGACGTCCCGGCGATGATCGGCGCCAGTGCGGCGTTGTGCATCAGCAAGATCCCCTTCCAAGGACCCCTCGGGGCCTGTCGGGTCGGTCGAGTCGATGGCGAGTTCGTGGTCAATCCCACCCACAAACAGCTTGAGACCAGCGATTTGAACATGTTGATCGGCGGCCGCAAGGAAGCCATCAACATGATCGAAGTCGGCGCCAAGGAACTACCCGAAGGGGCAATCGCAGAGGGGGTCAAGAAGGCGCACGAGGCCATTCAAGACATTATCGCGATGATCGAGGAACTCCAGGCCCACGTGGGGGTGGAGAAGGAAGTGCCGATTATCGAGCTGGATCGCGACCTCTATGCGAAAGTGAAGGCGGAAATCTACGACAAGCTGACGGTATTGAAGACCGTCGGCGGCAAGCAGGATCGCAATCGTGGGGTCAACGAACTGTTCGACGAGGTCCGTGCCCGATATGCGGAGGCCGCAGAGGACGCCGGTCGGGGCGACTCGCCCAAGATCAGTATGACCATGCTCAATCGCGTGCTGACCACGATCGAGCAGGAAGTGGTTCGGAAAATGATTCTGGAGGGCGCGAGGCCGGACGGCAGAAGTGACGTGGACGTCCGCCCGATCTCCTGCGAGGTCGGCATCCTGCCCAGGACCCACGGTTCGGCCCTGTTCACTCGCGGCGAGACGCAGGCGATTGTCAGCGTCACGCTGGGCACCATCCGGGATGCACAGATCGTGGACGGCCTGCTTGATGAGTACGCCCAGAACTTCACGTACCACTACAACTTCCCGCCCTTCGCGGTTGGCGAGGTCAAGCCGATTCGCGGGCCGGGCCGGAGGGAAATCGGGCATGGGGCCTTGGCCGAGCGAGCCCTGGAGAATGTCAGGCCGGCGGAGGAAGACTTTGCCTATACGATTCGCATCGTGTCCGATATTACGGAATCGAATGGATCCAGCTCGATGGCCTCCGTCTGCGGCGGTTCCCTGGCCCTGATGGATGCCGGCGTCCCGGTCCTCGGGGCGGTGGCGGGGATCTCGGTGGGCCTGGTGACCGGCGACGACGGTCGGTACAAGCTGATCACCGACATCATCGGCGAGGAGGATCACTTCGGCGACATGGATTTCAAGGTGGCCGGCACGACGAAGGGCATCACGGGGATTCAACTCGACATTAAGGCCATGGGGCTTCCGCACGACATCATGGTCGAAGCGCTGGAGCGGGCTCGAACCGCCCGGCTGCAAATCCTCGACGTCATGAATAAGGCCATCAGCGCGCCTCGCGAGACGCTGAGCAAGTATGCACCGAAGTTGATTACGATGGAGATCGATCCGGAATTCATCGGCAAAGTCATCGGGCCGGCAGGCAAGATGATCAAGAGCCTCCAGGAGCAGACGGACACCACCATCGAGATCGAGGAGGACGGCACGATCTATATCAGTTGTCTTGATGGCGATGGCCACCTCAAAGCCAGGGAGATGATCGAGGCGATGACGAAGCCGCCCGAGGTGGGTCGGCTCTACAAGGAGGCCAAGGTCGTTTCCGTCAAGGACTTCGGGGCGTTCGTCGAGATCGTGCCGGGCGTCGAGGGGCTCTGCCACGTCAGCGAGCTCAGCGAAGGGTACATCAAACACGTCGAAGAGGTCTGCAAGGTCGGCGATATTGTCCCGGTCAAGTTGATCCTGATCGACGACCAGGGCCGCTTGAAGCTCTCCCGCAAGGCCGCCCTGGCCGAATTGGGCATCAAAGAAGAGATCAAGCCCAGGCCTGCCGGAGACGAGCGAGGGAAAGATCGGGAAAGAAGGCCGAAACCGTCCGGAAGAGATCGGCGGTCCGACCGCCGGGATCGGCCCGATCGCTGAGACCGTACACGAGCGACACAGCCGAAACGCATACGCGCAGGACTCGGCAACCGTCGACCTGAGCTTAGGGTTTTGGCTCTGTGTTTTTTGATAGACGCGGACACCAGGGGAGTGTGGAAAGCGTGATGGAGTTCTTGCGCCAAGTGCGTGCGATGCTACGCGTGGCAGGGGCGACTGTCGCAGCGTTGGTCTGCCGGATGGACAAGAGCCGCGAGGCCTCTCCTCAAAAGTCGATCGATCGCGATGAGGAACTGACGAGACTGACCGGCGAGTTGGCTCACGAGATCAAGAACCCCCTGTCCACGATCAAGGTCAACCTCAAGCTCGTCGAGGAGGCCCTGCACGACGTGGATCTGAGCGACCCCGGGAGAGTGCTTTGGGATCAGTGTCGTCACAAGCTTGCCGGCGCCTCCCGGAAGATCGACATCGTCCAGAAGGAAACGGACCGGCTCGAACAGATTCTGGATGGTTTTCTGAAGTATGTTCGGCACCCGGATCTGCAACTGGAAACGGTGAACCTGAACGAACTGGTCGGCGACATGGTCGATTTCTACTCTCCGCAAGCCTATAGCCACTCCCTCACCGTTCGGCAGGGCCTCATCGATGCGCCCTTGATGTGTCGAGTGGATGCAGGGGCGTTGAAACAGGTGCTACTGAACCTGTTCATCAATGCCCAGCAGGCGATGGATACCGGCGGGGAGCTCATGATCCACACGGCGCGCCAGGGGAAGTATGCGGTGCTCGTAATCAACGACACGGGACGAGGCATCGCCCCGGAAAGGCTCCCGACCCTGTTCAGACCCTATCAGTCCTCGCGTTCGAGCGGGACGGGACTGGGGCTGGCCACCGCCAAGAAGATCATCGAGGCACATAAAGGCCGTATCTCCGTTCACAGCGAGCCGGGCAGGGGAACGTCGTTCACCATCGAGCTGCCTCTGGCGGAAATGGAGGCTGCGGCGGACGAGTGATGGGAATAGTCCGAGAATAAAGGGCTTGCGGAATCCCGCAAGGACGGTACGATGTCTGGGCGTGCCTGTTGTCAGTGACACGCCTGTGATTGGCTGGATCAGTACGCACGGCAAGGAAGGGAATGACCAATGGCGAATATCGAACGAAGCATAGTCGGTGATTTGATCAATTTCCGTGGGATGGTGTACGCTCCCCTGAACGAGAGTGGAGTGGTTTTCCTTTTCGCGAAAATGGCGGAAGACCTGAACATGTACATCGAGGAGATTCGGCCGGAACCGCCGGACGGCATCGCCCGGCGCTTCACGGGCAAGGGATGGGAGCGGCTCCGCGTGGAGTTTGAGTACCGCTCCAGTGATTTCAAACAGCACGGCAGCGACGCCGACCGATGCGATCTGATTATCTGCTGGGAGCATGACTGGGCCGGCTGCCCCGTCGAGGTGATCGAACTGCGGGACCGCATCAAGGAGCTGGAGAATTGGCCGATCCGCAGGCCCGATGAGCCAATCGGCGGCGAGGAAGGGGAGGACCTGGATGTCTGGTTTGACGAGCACGGAGTGCAGGACCGGGTGCGCGGGCTGTTCCAGTCGCTCGCGGACCATGTGAAATCCGTCGACGAGCAATGCTTTTATAGAGTCGGTAAGACGGCCATCACCTTCTACAGCCCCGAGCGGACGTTCATCCACGTGCATCCCCGCCAGAACAAGCTGCGAATGGTGCTTTTCACGGGCGGCGATACCCTCGAAGGCGTCGAGCCGGTGGGTCGCAAGAATTCCGGGCAGAAGTGGGGCTCGGTGTCCGTCGAGGATCAGGACCAGTTGCTGGAGATTCTGGCGTCGGTCGAGGAATCCTACAAACGAATCAACGCCGCGATCAAAAGAAACGAGCGTACCGGCTGGCACGCAAAGACGGAGGATGCGGAGGAGGAAGGCGAGTCATAAACGAGACTTGCCGCTGCCATCCTCAAAAAGAGATGACTGGGCCCGCAAGGATTCGAACCTTGGACGAAGGGATTATGAGTCCCCTGCTTGAAAATGGGAATCCGACGGGGAGTAGCTGTAAACCCTTGCCGGAACAGCCCATTATGAAACACAACAAGACGGACCCTGTCGGGAATCTCCGAAAGTTTGACGAAAGTTTGCGCGCCGGGGCCGGGATCGATCCCGAACTACAGCAGGTGATGGACCGATGGGAGGGGCTTTCACGGGAGCTGCGAGCGGTAATTGTGCGGATGATTGGGTAGCTTCTCGCACGTGGGTGCGGGGGGGGGGATATGAGGGCCGGACGGCAGGGAGATCGGGCCTTGCGGTTGACATCGATGGGGGGCGGGGGGTAGGATTGACGCGGCCGGGTTGCAAACCGGCTGATTGAAACGTTTCGGCCCCGACCGGCCGGTTGGCCCCCTCACCCGTGGCGGCCGGCAGGCCGGGGCGACTCTGAAAACGGGTGAAACATGGCGCAGACAGGCACACCGACCGACTATCAACCGGAAGTGGAATTTCGAGAATTTTTGGAGTCAATCCCTGTTTGCGGCGACGTAAAGCCGTTTGTGCGAAGGCTTCTACGTGAAATGGCCGCAAGACGGGCTGATTGCCTGGGGGTGTTACTCCAAGTGCTTTCGCCGGGGCGGTTTTTGCCGGCGTACTGGGTCCGATTTGGTGTGCCAGACCTGTACCAAGAAATGCTTGATTTGCGCATAAAAGACAGAATGCAAGCCTTGCGCAAACGGCTTCCCGATGATGACCGATTGCGGGACGATATCAACACGATTGTTACCGGCTGGACGGACTGGCGACGGCAAGCTCTGAACGCCGGACTGGGAGAGGTGCGAAACGCCCAAAGCTGGTCCAAGTGGACAGACAAAAATCGTGCGCTCAAAAGCCAATGGGACGATCTAACGGAAGAAATTGCAGTAGTGGAACGTTCGATTCAGACACTGACTCCGTTGACACAGGAGCATAACGAGTCGGACGCCGAGCGGCAACGTGAAGGGGCACACGATACGAATTGCACAGACGGCCATACCTGGCTTGTCGTCGCGCTCAGTAAGAAGGAAATCGGCCTGGCGTTCGGCCTGCCGGATGACCGAAAAATCGCCGAGGATGTAAACGTTCTGTGCCGGAATTGTGCCATACTTTTGAAGGCCAAAGACCCTCAACAGAAGCACCCGCGAAAATGGTTTGTAGCCATGGATACTTTGCCCGGACCCTATGCGGCACGATTTACCGAATACATGCAGACATACCACGGGGTAAAAACGAGCGACTGACCCTGACTGACCCTGACTGACCCGGACTCACCCCCTACCTACTTGGCGGATTCTAGCCCGACTTCGCGGATTCGGGTGGTTTTGGATTTTTTTCGGGGCGTCAATCCCTCGTCTCAGGGGCGGGAGAGCCGGTGGACGGCCGCC
>DCUI01000329.1:3109-3283 GCA_002327785.1 Phycisphaerales bacterium UBA2218 | reverse complement strand
GTCGCGGACCTCGAAGCCCGCGCGCCTTCGGTTCAGGCCGCCCGGCCCGAGAGCCGAGAGACGCCGCTCGTGCGTAAGCTGGCTCAAGGCGTTGGTCTGATCCACCACCTGGCTCAGCTCGCCGCGACCGAAGAAGAAATTGATGCTGCTGGCGACGCTCTTGGAGTTGATCAG
>DCUI01000329.1:0-3031 GCA_002327785.1 Phycisphaerales bacterium UBA2218 | reverse complement strand
CAGGTGGTCGATGTCGTCCACCTCGCCTTCGTTGTTGCGCAGGGCCAGCATGTACTTCATCGTGTTGAGGAAGTCTTCCGGGCGCAGCGTCATCTCGTTCTCGTCGACGGACTGGCCGAACTTGCGGTTGAGTCTGAACCGGCCGACTCTCCCGAGACGATACCGATTGGAATCGAAGAATTTCTCGGCGAAGAACGCTTGCGCCTTTTCCTGATTCGGCGGGTTGCCCGGCCGAAGCCGCATGTAGAACTTGAGCAGGGCCTGCTCGTGGCCTGGGCAGTCGTCCTGCGCCAGGGTGTTCATGATGATCGTATCACGAACGTCCTCGATGATCTCGACCTTCTTGATGTCGCTCTGCTGGATGACGGCGAGCTTCTCCCCGATCTGGCAGCCGGCGTCGACGAGGATCTCGCCGGTGGTGGTGTCCACAATCGGACTGACCGCCCACATGGTCGAGGTCAGCTTGCCGGTCGGCACCATCCTGGTCGGGAAGAACAGCCGAAGGATCGCATCGGTCGTCCCATACTCGGGATTCACGGCCCGCAGGAACACGGTGGCGGGAATCTTGCTGGACTGGTCGATCTTGACTACCAGGATGTCCTTCTGGGTGACGCCGATCTCGATCCAGCTTCCCCGCTCGGGGATGATCCGGCCGCCGTGAAGCACACGGTCGCCTTCCTTGCTCTCGATCAGGAAGTCCACGCCGGGGCTGCGGTGCAACTGGCTGACGATGACGCGGACGGCGCCGTTGACGATGAACTCACCGCCGCCGATCATCACGGGGATTTCGCCCAGGTAGATCGCCTGTTCCGCCAGGTCCGCGCCGCTCTCCGACCGCAGCCGGCAATGGATTTTCAAAGGATACGCGTACGTCAGACGAAGCTGCCGACACTCGAGGGGCGTGTAATGCGGTTTTTCGAGCTCATAGCAGATGTACTCCAGGGACATCTTCTTGTCGTAACTCTCGATGGGGAAGATCTCCCGGAACAACGCTTCGAGACCCGCATCGGTCCTCTTCGTGGGCGGAACGTCTTTTTGCAGGAACTTGGCGTAGCTGTCCCGCTGGACCGCGACGAGATCGGGGATCTCCACCGCATCCTGCATTTTGCCGAAACTACGAAAGGTCCGCACAACCATCTAACGCTCCTATGGTACTGGTAGTCAATCCCGCGTCGACGAACTGGCGTCTTGGCGTATCCTCTCTTGCTACGTGCATGGTGTGGTTTGATCTCACTTGATCTCCACGGTGGCGCCGGCTTCTTCGAGCTTCTTCTTGGCCGCCTCGGCGTCTTCCTTGCTCACGCCTTCCTTCAGGGGCTTCGGCACGCCGTCCACCAGCTCCTTGGCTTCCTTGAGACCGAGGCTCGTCAGCTCGCGGACGACCTTGATGACCTGGATCTTGTTGGCGCCGAATCCGGCCAGGATCACGTCGAAACTGCTCTTCTCTTCCGCTGCCGCAGCCGGAGCTGCCGCCGCCGGACCCGCCATCATCACGGCGCCGCCGGCCGCCGGCTCGATCCCGTACACTTCCTTGAGATAATCCGCCAATTCCTTGGCTTGCATCAAAGTCAGCTTCACGATGCCGTCGCCCAACTGCTTGGTCTGGTCACTCCACGACTTGGCTTGTGCTTGTTCATCTGCCATTCAGATACACTCCCATATCAATAGCGCCTGGCGGTAGCCGAGACTCCACCGTCCCGTTTAACCCTTTCGGGACAGCCGCCGAAGCAGTCCAAAGTACTGATGATTCGTAGAAAGAGCGGCTTCGTTGGTTTACGCCGCCTGCTTTTCAGCCTTTTCGATGATGGTTTTGATACAACTCGCGATGACGCCGGCCGGCCCCACGATCGCCCCGGCGATCCGCCCCCCGGGCGAGAGAACACAGGAGACGACTCTGGCCTGCAGCTCGACGCGCGTCGGCATGGTCGCAAGGGTTTTGGCCTCCTTGTCGTCGAACACCGAGCCGTCCAGAAATGCGCCCTTGATCTCCATGGCCGGGACCTTCTTGAGCCAGACCTGGATCTCCTTGGCCACATCCACAATGCTGTCGCCGCCGTAGACGATCGTGCAGGGCCCGCTGAACAACTGGGCCGCCGCATCCATTTTGGAGTCACGCAACGCTCGCGTGAAGAGCGAATTCTTCACCACGAGCATTCGGATGCCTTTTTCCTTGAGTGCTCCCCGCATCACGTTGTTGTCAACGCCCCCAATCCCCTTGGTGCTCACAACCATAAAATCCCGAACGTCCCCGCTCGCGATCCTGCTATCCAGTTGCGCCTGAACCAGTTGTTTAACGTACTTGCTCATCTGATCTCCCTTGGAACAGGGTTGCCAATCACCTCGTCGTCACGACAAACCGCCCCGCGAGTCCCCCGGTTTCGGTTTCGCCGGGTCCGGGCCTCGGCGGTCAAACCGTCACCTCGACTCCCGGGCTCATCGTAGCCGACAGGCAGGCTTTCTTGATATAGGTCCCTTTCGCCCCGGATGGCTTGACTCGCTTGATGTGGGCGACGAACGCCTCGATGTTGTCAATCAGCTTCTTCTTCTCGAAGCTCTGCTTGCCAACCACGGCATGCACGTTCCCGCCGGCGTCGTTGCGGAACTCGATCTTGCCCGCCGTGAATTCCGCCACCGCCGTGGCAACATCGTCCGTGACTGTGCCGTTTTTCGGCGAGGGCATCTTGCCCTGGGGACCCAGGACGCGGCCGAGCTTGCCGACCTTGCCCATCACTTTCGGCGAGGCGATTGCCACGTCAAAGTCCATCCAGCCGTCGGTGACCTTCTTGATCAGCTCGTCGACGCCGGCTTCGATCGCCCCGGCCTTCTTCGCCGCCTCCACCAGGGAGTCGTCGCAAAAGGCAATCACCTTCTTCTGCTTGCCCACGCCGTGCGGCAGCGACAGCGACCCGCGCACCAACTGGTCCGTCTGCTTGGGATCGATCCCCAGCACCAGAACGCACTCGACGGTCTGGTCAAACTTGACGGACTTGAACGACTTGATCCGATCGATGGCCTGATCCAGACTCACCGG
>DCUI01000296.1 GCA_002327785.1 Phycisphaerales bacterium UBA2218 | reverse complement strand
GTTCAGCACGCCGGCGGAGCCGGACGGCGCGAATCTCATCGCCCGTTACACCTTTGACGGCGACGTGAAAGACACCTCCGGGCATGGCCGCAATGGGACGGCCAACGGCGGCCCAACCTACGTCGCAGGCGTGGACGGGCAGGCCCTTCATCTGGATGGAGTCGACGACTACATAGCGGTGGGCAGCGTAGGAATCAGCGGTGCTGCTCCGCGGACGATTTCCGGCTGGGTCAAGGCCGACACGACAACAATCACAGACTTGACGAACCTCTTCGGCTTTACCAGTTCGCCGGACGGCGCCAGCGCTCTGAGCTTCGACATGAACAAGATGGGCGGTTCGGACACATACTGTATTCATGCCTACGGCTGGGAGCGAAACATCATGCCGATTGATCTGGAGTGGCGCCACTTGGCTGCTACCTACGATGGGACGACGGTGGCGTGGTATGGCGACGGTCAGTTCGTCGCCAGCGAGGCATGGGTCCTGAACACCCAGGACAACGTGCAGATGGGCAAGCGTGCCCATGCGTCCGGAGGCAACTTCCCCGGCTCGATCGATGAAGTGCGGATCTACGACAAGGCGCTGTCTGCCGAGGAGATCGCCTGGCTTGCCGGCAGAAGACTGCCGATCCACAAGCCACTGTAAGACAGCAAGGTGAATACCGTCAGGCTGGACCACGGGCACAGCCGGCATCGTGTTCATTGACGATACCGGCTCCGGGCGTCCGCTCCAGTGGCCCAACCAAGGCATGAGCGTCATATCCGCCAGCCGGGGCCCGTATTCGACGGATGCGGGGTCCGGCTCTTTGGGCATGATAAGCCCTGCAAGCCCTGTCAAGGTCCGAAAATAGTCCTCTTGCACGAATGAGTTTGCCCTGGTATAATGACCTTAGTGTGTGGTATGGGCCACCGGTGTTCCGATGCGAAAATGAAGCAGGCGGTCCATCGGCGGCAGACAATGGAAGAAGTTCCATCGGAAGCCCGACAGAATGATTGTCGGCGTACAGGGTGATCACGGGGCGACGGGTGCACTTCGAGATGCATGCCGCAGCTTCTACATCTGTACCAGGCCGAGTCGGGTCCCAACGGAAAGGAGGTGTGCAGCAAACCCACCTTTTGTAACAAGCGTGAGGGGATTTGTGCCGATGAACATTGCGAGAGCGTGCCGGTGAATGGACTGACCGGATACGTGGCGAAGGGATAGGCTTGCGAGCGAGGCATGTCCCGTTCGAGAGCCGGCGGATCCTGGTGTGTGGCCGGGGTCGAAGATCGGTCCTTCTGAGAAAGGAGAAGTATTATGAGCAAGTGGTTGACTATGGGCGTGATCGCATTCGCCGTGCTGGCGCCGGTGGCCCAGGCGGGACGGGACATCACGGCTCCAGGGGATGTCGTGCAGGGCGTCCCCAATGATAACGACTGGCCCGGGAACGAACCACCGCGCCAGGCCATCGATGACCAGATCACAACGAAGTATCTACACTTCAAAGGCGGGACAACGGCCACAGGCATCCGAGTGACGCCCGCGGCAGGGGCGACCGTGGTGACTGAGGTCACCTTCACGACGGCCAACGACGCTGACCACCGTGACCCGGTTACTTACGAGCTGTCCGGCTCCAACGAAAGTATCGACGGGCCGTATACCTTGATCGCCAGCGGCGACATCAAGGATTTCGCCGGGGCAACGGCCTGGGTGCGGCGCACGAAGAGCACGACGCCGATGCGGTTCGCCAATACCGTCGCGTACAAACACTATCAGTTGTTGTTCCCAAAGATTCGCAACGCAGCCACCGAACCTTATATGCAGATCGCCGAGATCGAGCTGCTGATGGACGTGTTCAAGGCAACCGCTCCAAGTCCGGCCAACGGCGCCGTCATGCTCATGCCGTTGTTCCAGTGGACCAAGGGCGACACGGCCGTGGCGCACAATGTCTATCTGGGGACCAGCCCGGACCTGACTGAAGCCGATTTGAAGGCATTGAAAACATCCAACCCGCTGTACTACCATGCCGTACCGCCGCTCGAACCGGGCACCATGTACTACTGGCGAGTTGACGAGGTCGATGCCGCCGGCAACATCTATACGGGCGACGTCTGGAGCACCCTGGCCGCCCCGAAGAAGGCCTATGATCCCATGCCAAGAGACGGCAACAAATGGGTTTCGGTGAACACACCGTTGAGCTGGAGCGCGGGAGTCGGCGCTTCCTCCCACACGGTGTACTTCGGTACCGATGAAGCGGCCGTGGAGGCCCGGGACGCCGGCGTAGCCCAGGGCTCGGTTCAGGTGCCCCTCTATGAGCCGGGGGTCCTGCAGGAGCAGACGACCTACTACTGGGCTGTCGATGAGAAGATCAGCGGCGTCACGTACGCAGGTCCCGTCTGGAGCTTCACCACCGAAGGCGGCGGCGGCGGCGCCCGAGGCAACTACTTCATCGGCACGACCCCCTCTGGGACACCCGCGCTGAGCCGCATTGATCCGGAGATCAACGTGAGTCTGACGGGAACCACGAGTCCGGGCGATCCGATCCCGGGCGACGGGTGGTCGGCCCGCTGGACCGCAGACCTCGAAATCGCCGTGGCGGACATGTATACGTTCAGCCTCAACTGCCAGGACGGGACCCGAATGTGGATCGACGGCAAGTTGATCATCGACCAGTGGGTGACCCCCACAGTCACCAGCGAGTACTTCGCCGTGCCGATGCACCTGGATGCGGGCATCCACTCGCTGCGGGTCGAGTACTTTGACAACAGCGGCGACGCCATAGAGCAGTTGTACTGGTCGACGCCGACGATGGCCAAGGAGATCATCCCCGCCGGTCCGCTGCAACCGCCGCTGCGGGCAACCGCAAGCTATCCGAGCGACGGCGCCCAGAATGTTGCGCAGAGCGTGGCCCTGGCATGGGGCGTCGGAGAAATGGCCGCAAAGCACCACGTGTACTTCGGAGTGGATGCGGACGCCGTCGCCAATGCGACGACTGCGACAGCAGACGTCTACCAGGGCGAGTTGGCCGCGGCCATGACGACCTTCAACGTGGGCGATCTCGAGTGGAACACGACGTATTACTGGCGTATCGACGAGGTGAATGATGCATCCGCGGACAGCCCGTGGAAAAGCTCTGTGTGGTCGTTCACCACGGCGGACTACCTCGTGGTCGATGACTTCGAGAGCTACACCGACGACATCGATGCCGAGGAGACGATCTGGCACACGTGGATCGACGGCCTCACGAACGGCACCGGTTCGCAGGTCGGATACGATGACTCCCCCTTCGCAGAGAAGACCATCACCCACGACGCCAGCAGGCAGTCCTTGCCGTTCTATTTCGACAACGACGGCACGTTCCGCGAAGGCGAACCCGAATGGGAGAGAACCGGGGTGCCGTTCTACAGCGAGATCGAGAGAGAGTTCTCGCCGGCGCAGGACTGGACCGTCAACGGCGTCTCCGATCTGACGATCTGGGTCAAGGGCTACCCGGCGCCCCTCATCGAGACCGCGCCGGGTCAGTATACGATCAGCGCCAACACCGCGGACATCTGGGGCACGAGCGACAACTTCCGATTCGTCTACAAGACGCTCAACGGCGACGGGGCGATTTCCGCCAAGGTCATCAGCGTGACCGGCGGCTCCAGCACGTTTGCCAAACCCGGCGTGATGATCCGCGACAATCTGGATCCGGCCTCCTCGTACGCGTTGATGCACCCAACCCCGGACGGTAAACGGTCCTTCCAGAACCGTCCTTCCGCCGGCGCCAGCGCCATCTCGGCGCACAGCGCCGCCGGCGCCATCACCTTCCCGGTCTGGGTGAAGGTGGAGCGAAAGGGCAATCAGTTCACTGCCTACTACTCGCAGAACGGCACAACCTGGATCCAGCAGCCGGATACGGAGAACACCGGCACCGACATGTCGCCCAATCCGCAGACCATCGCCATGGGCAACTCCGTCTACATCGGGTTGGCCGTGTCCAGCAACAACGGTGCGGGCGGCTTCTGCTTTGCCGAGTTCTCCGATGTGGTCGCCACCGGCAGCGTCACCGGCGACTGGAAGGTCGTCAACGTCGGGGTGAACCCGGGCAACGACCCGGCGCCGCTGT
>DCUI01000186.1:1126-5778 GCA_002327785.1 Phycisphaerales bacterium UBA2218 | reverse complement strand
TCTCGCCAAGCCGCAAAGAACGCCAAGGCATCGGACATCAGGAATCCTCTTTGCGTCTTTGCGAGAGACCGTTGCGGCTTCGACTTGCTCAAAGCGTAAACGAGTGCCTGACCCCGCCCCAGCTCCCTGACCCCGGCCCAGCTCCCGAACCACCGAGCGACGAGGGCCGAGCCGCGAGCGACGCCGATCTATCCGCAGATTGACGCCGATTTGCGTAGATTCAGACCCAGCGACGCAGCCCCCGGCCGCCTGCCCAGGCCACCGGGCACGGGTCACGGGCCACAGAATCGCCGGCGCACTTTCGGCTTGACTTTCCCCGTCCCGCCGCGATAATAGCCTTGGAGCCAAGGAGGGGCGAGAGTCGCCGCCCCCATCGCAGTTCGAGTGACGAGTGACGAGTGACGAGCGACGAGTGACGAAAACCGCAGCCCTTGGCCAAAGACTGGGCCGGCTCTATAGCCGCCCCGCGAGATCGAGAGGCGATGTAAACAGATAGTTGGCGAGTGAGGATGTCGGCCAACAGTACCTGACACCTTTAATGTGCCCCTGACACCTCTAATTCGGCCCGGACTCCTGGCGATTGATATGAATGGAGAGCGATTATGAAATGGCAAGAGCTCGAATCCCTTATTCGATCGACTGCACAGTACAAGTGGGATGCACAGGCTTGTCCCGAGACCATTAACGGTGTCAAGGTTGACTGTGTGTTGCACATAAGACCTGATCATTGGATTGTCATTGAAATCACGCAAGAAGACAAGCTCGCGAAGCTTAGGGAGGACTTGGCAAAGTTCGCAACAATTAGACCCTACCTATTCAGTCGTTCTATTTACGCGGAATGTCATTTCGTGTGCGAAACGTCGCCTCCTCCATCTCTTATTGAATCCGGAGCGGGGCACAATGTCCAAGTGCTGTCGGCAGCCGGGTTCACCTCTTTGTTCTTTGACTACGCAACGTATGCACGCGTGCGAAAAGGCCGGCGTTTTGGAAGTGCGGTCGATTTGTCAGGCAATATCGATGCGCGATCCTATGTGCCAGTTCATTATGCTGATATCAAGTCAGGGCGGGAACTGACGATAGCAGATCTTGCCGATGCCTTGCGCAATGGCCGTCGCATTGTACTGATCGGGAACTATGGTACAGGCAAGAGCCGGTGTATTCGAGAGCTCTTCACGCACATGTCCGACGGTCAGGACATCAATACAGCTTTTCCACTCGCGATAGACCTGCGAGACAACTGGGGGACAAAACGCGCGGGCGAGATCATTCGGAGACATTTCGACGACATGGCGCTGTCACATCTCTCGTCGAGTGCCGCCAAACTCGCAGAAGATCCACATATGATTTTCCTGTTGGATGGCTTCGATGAGATGGGGTCGCAGACCTGGAGTGATGATCCGAGGCGACTAGGTCGTATTCGTGCTGAGTCTCTATATGGAGTGAAAGACCTGATTTCTCGTGCAAAGGGGGGTATTATAGTTTCTGGACGGGAACACTACTTCAACTCGGATGACGAGATGTTTCGCTGTCTGGGGCTATCCGTAGACACAACTGTGCGTGTAAGGTGCGCTGACGAGTTCTCCAGGGAGGAGATGCAGCAGTATCTTTCACAGTTGGATAGCACGATCGTTTTGCCGTCGTGGTTGCCGAAACGACCCTTTGTGTGTCAAATCATGGCGGGCATGGAAGAGACAACATTGAAAGCTCTAGGCGCACAACAGGGCGGAGAGTTCACTTTCTGGAAGGCGTTCATGACCGCCCTCTGCGATCGAGAGGCGAGGATCCATCAAGCTCTCGATGCGACCACAATTGCTGCCGTTGTACAGCGCCTTGCAAGATTGACTCGGACCAAGGCGGGGAATACCGGTCCACTGTCGCCTACGGAGATCAATCACGCCTTTGAGCATGTGACAGGACTTCCTCCTGTTGATGAGTCGGCGGCAATGCTGCAGCGGTTACCAGGCCTAGGGCGGCTTTCTTCAGAAAGCGGTGATCGGCATTTCATTGATGAGTATATTCTTGACGGTCTTCGGGTAGAGGACGTTATTCACATAGTGGAGACGCAAGAGCTGGATGTAGCGAATGTGAAGTGGACACATCCATTAAGGGATTTCGGATTGTCCCTGTTGTCGCATGAGATGGAGACAGCCGGATATCCGGCTCAGTATCTGCGACTTATGAAGATGTGTGCTGCCCGGCAAAATGCCGTATTGGCTGGCGATATTCTTGCCTCGCGTCTTATTGCAGCAGGTGACGCTGTTGATTGTGAAATGCTCTCGCTGACTGATAGCCATATACGCTATCTCGACCTGAGCTCTCATCCTGTGATGAATCTTAACATTCAAGAGAGTATCATCGAGAAAGTGGATATAGCCGATTGCACGACGACGGATGTCAAACTGAGCGGAAACATCATCCGGCATCTGCTGGGGGTGGCTGCCGCTAGCGGCTTGCCGCCCTGGATGGCACAGAATGATGTTGAGATGTTTGAATCTGTTAGTACAGTATCACGCATCAAGAAGGCGGACATCTCTGAAAGTCAACGAATCCTCGTTACGATTATCAAGAAATTGTTCTTCCAGCCAGGAGCCGGAAGAAAAGAGGAGGCGTTGCTGCGTGGGCTTGGTACAACTGCCAACAAGAAAGCAGCCAACCGGATTCTCAACGATTTGCATGCGCAGGGGATCATTGAAAAGTTCAAGGGCAAAGAGGGATGGGTTTACACCCCTGTTAGGCATCATGCTAAACGGATGAATGCCATAATGACCTCATTGACTCTCAGCAAAGACCCGCTGTGGTTGGCAATGGGGAAATCGCGTTAACATGCAGGAGGAGGCTTCCGGGACGAACTAAAGGTGTCAGGTACAGGTACGAATGGCACTGTCGTCCGCAAGCCATGCGATAGCATGGGTTTATGTTTTTCGCAGTTCTGCGCGAGGGAATCCGGGGTCGCGTCTTGAATTGCGGAATTATTCCGTTGCCGGCGGGTCTGCGGATACTGGCGACCGTCAGCCTTTTCCACCTTCCCACCTTCGATTTTCCTCTCGGTTCTCCAACCCCTGCACCCATCGCACTCATTTCGAGCTCTTCCCATTCGAACAACCCGTCTCGGTTCTCCAACTCGTTTGTCGTTCGTCCTCGGTGTCGCGATGGGGATAGTATAGGGGGATGAGGGGGGAATGGCAAGGGGAAAACGCGTGAAGCGGGTGCGGCGGGACGCCGCGTGGGAGCGTGGATGCGGGAGAAGCGGCCAGGGGCCGCGTCGCTCATCGTTCGTCTCTCGTCGCTCGGGAAACCAGACAATGCCTCCGGCCTTCCGCCTCCAGCCTGTCGTAATCTGCGTCAATCTGCGAAATCTGCGGATGGACCCTTCTCTTGCCCGCTTGTCCGTTCCTTTGCGGCCTCTGCGGTCGAATACCTTTCCCACACGATCCACCACAGAGACACAGAGGGCACCGAGAAGAGGGCCTGAGTTGGAGGCATCAACAATCCGTGAATCAGCGTTCATCGGCGTTCATCCGCGGTTGCTTCAAGCAGTGATCCGTGCCTCGTGGCCCGTGGCCCGCGAACTGCGTCCGTTCTCGGCCTTCGGTCTTCCGGTCTCCGGCACCTTCGTGATCTTCGTGACCTTCGTGGTTTCATGGATTGGACGAGCGGTGTGCGGGGCACACCCTACCGCTGACGCTTCCCTCTGCGTCCTCGGCGTCCTCTGCGGTTAGATGGGCTCGCTACGAACGGAGAAGATAACGCCTTACGGCGTCACTACGAACGGGCTTGTCCTTTTCTTCGTCTGCCTTGGATTCCGAGTTTCCTTCTTCTCGGTGTGCTCTGTGCCTCGGTGGTGAATTGAGGTCTTTTCTTTCGCCGAGGCGGGGGTATACTGATGTCGGACAACCCACATGCCTTCGTTTTCAGGAGTGCTGGACATGACGATTCTGCTGATCTTGCTGGCCGCCGGCGTCTTGCTGCTTCTGGGCGGCGGCGTCTATGCTCCGTGGATCGCGCGAATGATGGGGGAGCAGAAGGACAGGACCACGCCGGCCGTGACGGTCAACGACGGACGCGACTACGTGCCGACCAAGACCGCGGTCGTCTTCGCGCATCACTTCGCGTCCATCGCAGGGGCCGGACCGATCATCGGCCCGGTCCTGGCGATCCTCTACGGCTGGGGGCCCGCGCTGTTGTGGATCGTCCTGGGCGGCGTGTTCCTCGGCGCGGTGCACGATTTCGTCTCGACCTACGTGACGATGCGCGAGGGCGGCAAGAACCTCACGGTGGTCGCGCGTCGCTACATCGGCCCGGGCGCGTTCGTGATGATGCTCATCATGCTGGTGGCGATTCTCGTTCTGGTCTGCGCGGCGTTCCTGGATCTGTCGGCCACCGCGCTGACGTCCACCGTGGCGCTGTCCGATCTGAACATGGAGTCCGGGCAGACGATGTTTCGCGAGCAAATGCTGCACAACCCGAGAACCGGGATGCTGGAGCCTCATGCGTTGATCGGCGGCATCGCCTCCATGTCCGTGATCGTGATTACGGCCTTCTCGCCTCTGATGGGGTTCCTGTACCTGAAGAAGAAGTGTCCCGTGTGGATCTGCTCCCTTCTGGCAATGGCGATCTGCGCGATCTCGATCCTGATCGGCTTGAACTGGCCC
>DCUI01000186.1:0-1104 GCA_002327785.1 Phycisphaerales bacterium UBA2218 | reverse complement strand
CGTTCTGCTGGCGGCGGGGGTGCCGGTCTGGTTCTTCCTGCAGAGCCGGGATTTCATCAACGTGCACATCCTGTACGCCGGCGTGGCGTTTTTGATCGTGGCGCTGGTGGCGGCGGGCCTTCGCGGCGCCGGGGCGGCCGATGCCGGCGCGATCCCCATGAACAACTGGGCCGAGGGGACCAGAACGCTCGGGGCGATCTGGCCTTTGATGTTCATCACGATCGCCTGCGGCGCGGTCAGCGGGTTCCACAGCCTCTGCGCCGGCGGGACCACGTGCAAGCAGCTCTCGAACGAGCGGGCGGCCCGGCGGGTCGGGTACTGGGCGATGCTCCTGGAGAGCTTCCTGGCGGTGTGCGTGGTGTGCTGTCTGATCGCGGGACTGCCGCTGGCGGTGTACAAGAACTACTGTTACCCGGCGGCCGGGAGCGGCAACGCGGTGCTGACGTTCGCGATGGCGGTCGGACACATGGTGCACCAGGGACTGGGGCTGCCGGTGGCGGGCGGGGCGCTGGGGGCGATGCTGCTGCTGGAGGGCTTCCTGGTCACGACGCTGGACACGGCGGTTCGCTTGACGCGGTACATGATCGAAGAGGGCTGGGNNTGCTCTTCGGTCACTACGATGTGTTCGCGCGGACGCAGGACGCGGGCCTCGTTCCGGCGGCAGCAGAGGAGGTCGATGGGCAACGGATCGAGCCCGTCGGGGCCGGCGGTCTGGCCGTCGGGGCCTCCGCGGAGAGGCTCGCGAGGCCTGCAACCGGAGGGGTTCCCACTCAAGGGGTCAAGCGGGCGGTCTTGCAGGTACTGCAACGGTACTGGGTGAACTCGGGCATCGCGGTGGCCCTGATGCTGCTGCTGGGATTGGGCAACGGCTACGCGGTGGTCTGGAGCATCTTCGGGTCCGCGAATCAACTTCTGGCGGCGCTGGCCTTGTGGGTGGGCATGATCTGGCTGATGAGCAAAGGGCGTCCGTACTGGTTCGCTCTGGTGCCTGCGGTGTTCATGTTCGCGACGTCCATGACCATGCTCGTGCGGCTGTTGATGAAGTACCTCCACGGCTGGCAGGCGGGCAAGAGCGGGATGTTGGCCCTTCTGATCGCGGACGCG
>DCUI01000148.1 GCA_002327785.1 Phycisphaerales bacterium UBA2218 | reverse complement strand
GCCCGCCCGTGCCGTGCAACACGTACGTACCGGGCGTCCAGACCCTCACATACGAACGGTTGGAGGAATCCACCCTCAATTCTGCGTCGGGGCGAGCCGGTCCGAGGGTCTCATCCCCGGCTGGATCGAACGCCGTGCCACTGGAAACTGTGTGAATCTTGACACCGGAGATTTCGCCATCCCCGAAGAACTTCACCCGGCATAGTCCCACGTGCTTGCTGATTCCATCGCAATAGTCCGCCGTGCTGTGGTTGGTCTTCACGTCGAAGCGCACATACCGGACCTCATCGATCTTCACGGTGAGATCCTGATGGTAGTGCTTGTCCTCCGTTTGCGAGGCTTCATTCAGGGTAAACGAACCGCATTTGTGGTAGTCGCTGCCGTCTGGAGACGCCCAGATCTCCATATCTTTGACACCGTAGTTCATAAATCCACGTACACTCTCAACATAATTCCAGAGCCTGATCTTCGTGAGATCGCGAATGGCTCCGAGATCGAACACAATGTGCTGGTTTGCCACATCCGTGTCGCCGTCCGACAACCACATCGGCCCGCCTGGCGTGGCCGAGTGCGGCGAGAATGCCGACGCCGCCGCAAAGGGTGCGGTCTTGCGTGTTTCGACACGAGTGAAGTGGGTCGGCGTGACCGACTTGCGAAAGAGGACGAATACGGATTCCGCGGGTTTGAGATGCAGGGTCAGGCGGGTCATTCCGTCCCGGACCTCATAGGCCGGTATCTCGCTCCACCGGCCGGTTTCCGGATGCCACAATTCCGGCCTCTTGCCTGCGACACGGAAGACACAGGCCGCGGTCTCCCAGCGTTCATTGAGGTTGATTACGAAGTAGATGTCTTCTTGATCTGTACGCCGATGCACATAATCCAACCGGGTGCGTGGGTCGGAGCCCGTATACTGGAAGTCCGGGCCGATCCCCTGCTCCTGCAAGATCTCGGCCACGGAACGGTTCCAGACAATGCGTCCCTTGCCGTATCGATGTTCCCGGACCGATTCGCCGTCACAGGCACCCCAAAGCGTGTCCGCGAGCCGGGCCACCTGGCCATCGCGGCGGGGGTAATCCACCAAGGTCCCGGTTCGGACCGGTTTGGGACCGATGACCGTGGCGCCGGCCTCCACCATCTGTGCCAGCTTGCGCAAGACCTCCAGATCCATATCCGGCCGTTCCGGCAACACCAGTGCCGCATAGCTCATGCCATCGGGCAGCGTGATTCGACCGCGTGTGACGATCATGCGATTCAGAATCACGTCGCTGTTGACGACGTCATAATCATAACCGCAACCCGGGTAGTAATCGACGCCTCTGGCGGACACGAAGTTCGGGGCTTGATCCCCGTAATAGTAGCACACATCCGCTACGAACAGTCCTTTGCGAAGCAGATAGCAGCATCGGGAGAGATAATCGATGAAGGGTCCGGCCATGGGCCACCACACGCGATTGGGATTGATATGGGTGCCGGCATGGTAATAATTGCCCGGCAACCCCGCCTCCGCCGGACTGTGGGCAAACGTGTGGAACGTGAAGTGATTCAACCCCTCGCTCATCGCCTTGTCCGCCATGAGCTTATAGAAATAGGGACTGTCCTGCAGGTGACGCCAACTCGTGAAGGATTCCGCATCGACAATCGTCTTGCCATAGATATGCGCTGCGGACGAGATCTCCTTGACCAGCCAGATGTTTCGCATCTTGGGCCAGAACTCACCGCGCGGAATATCCACCGCCCCCAGGGCTTTGAGTGCATCCACCGGGCAAGTGTCCCAGATGGGCGCCCCCGGCCCCCCGGCCTCGGCACAGAGCTTCACCCCGTATTGACGCAGGAAGGCGCTGCCGGTGCGATAATGACTGTCGATGAACACATCGCTGATCAGCTTCTTCCAGTCATAGAGGAACCGTTCCCGGACCTCGGCATCCCGCGTCTTGTACCCCTTGAGCAGCGGCAGGTACTTCAGGGGATCGTAGCCGTACTCCTTCTGGAATCTTTCGAGGATCTGTGCGGTCCAGATGGTATGACGCCCCAGCTCCATGCTGTCCACTTCCAGGTGATCCAGCGGAAACTCCCGGATATCCCCCAGTTCCGATTCCAGGCGCTTCATGATGGTGCCAAAATGCATCCTGGTTGACTCCGGATTCAGGAAGTCGATCATCGGTCCCCCGGAGTTCGCGCTTTGGGCGATCAACTGGTAGCCGGTATTGCTCATCACGAAGCGGAGAATCGTCCATTGTCCCGCGGGCACATCCCAGGTCAAGCGCTCCCGCTCATCATCATAGCAGTCGCTCAGGTCGACCACGGATTGCGCCGACTCGAATATCCGGTCCTCTGCCTGAGGCACGGCCAGAACCGCCACGTGCCGGTAGTACAACGGACGTCCCTGGGCATCTTTCGGACAATCCTTCGGGACCTCAGGAAAAGGCAGAACCCGGGAAAGCCTGGTGGGCCCCTCGACGGAAACCTGAGAAAGAAACAATCCCATGCCCGCATCAGGCGGCTGGACCCACGTCCCCCCGGCGTTCCAACCGCTGGCCGCCACCATTCCCATTCGCAATCCCAGACGTTTCGCCTCCCGCAACGTGTGGCCAATGGCCTTGAGCGACTCTGCTCCCAAGAACGTCGGACCCGCCGGAATCATCTGGTCCGGATTGATATAGGCACGCACATCCCAGATGTCGGCGCCGCCCATGCCTTTGGCCTTCATCTCCTCCAATTCATAGGTGATGCGATCCAGGCTGACATGTCCTTCCAGCCACGCCCAGAACGCCCCGGGCCGGGTGGACACGGGCGGATGGGCGAACTCTTCCGCCACGATCCGGTCCCGTTCCGGCTCGGCGGAGGTCCCGGCCAGGGCCCAGGACCAGCACAATCCCGGCAGCAGGAAGAACATGAAAGAGAACGGACGACAGGGCCTGGTATGAGACATTGCTTCTTTCCTTTCGACGCCTCAACTCTGTTGCATCTGGTCGATCATCGCCAGGATGTTCTCCAGCGGGGTGCCCGCCTGGACGTTGTGACAGGAGCAGCAGACAGAACCGGCTCGTCCGGCCCCGAGGGTGGTGAGCAGCCAGCGGACTTGGGCCCGCACGTCGTCCGGGGAACCGAAAGGCAGGACCTGCTGGTTGTCGACGCCGCCATGAAAGACGATCTGGTCGCCGTATCGCTTCTTGAGAAACGCCGGTTCCATCCCGGGGCAGACGTGCTGAATGGGATTCAGCACGTCGATCCCGCAGTCGATCAATGGTTGAATCAGCGGTTCGGCGGCCCCGTCCGTGTGGTAGAAGACCTTCTTCCCAAAGGAGTGAATCAGCTCGCACCAGCGCTGCATGCGCGGCTGCAGGTGCCGCCGCCACATAGCCGGTGACAGCAGCAGGCCGTTCTGTCCGCCCACGTCGTCGCTGACAAAGACGAGGTCCACCGTGTCGCCGGCCTGCGCGAGGAAGCGGCGCATCATCTGCGTCTGGATCGCTTCCACACGGTCTAGGACCGCTTCCACGAAGTCAGGACTCAGCGCCAGATCCATCAGCGCCTGCTCGATCCCGCGCAACTGACAATATATCTCGAAGAACGAGACCCAGGGGCCAATCACGGCGAACAGACGCGATGCTTGGCGCGCCGACGACAGGGCATTCTCATAGTCAAAGCGATCCACGTCTGGCCACCAGGGATACGCATCGAGCGACGCGGCTGTCTGATAGGCTTTGAGGGGGGCTTCACCGAACTCGTCGTAATGCGCGGCGCCGGCCCGGACTCCCTTGAGCGGCACCCCCCACATGGTCCGACTGCCGGCCGCCTCGGCCCCGACCTGGGATCCCAAGCTTTCGCTCTCCTCCGTCTTGTAGTCCATGAATACCCAGGCAATCTTGTCGAGTTGGAGGACGCGATACATGTCGAGATCGCTCTGGACCCCGCAGTATTCCCGGAGCATCGCGCCGACTTCCGGCGTGTGCCAAAGGTCTACGGGCAGGCGGTCGACGGATTGACGGTTCAGTGTGGCCAATACGCGTTCCTTCGGTTGCATACCTTGCCTGCCTTCCAGTTACTCCGTGCCCATCCGGTTTGCGTATCCGATGATCACCGTCGACAGGATCAGCACAGCCAGTCCGATCCACACCATGGTCTGTGTCCTCCGGCTTGCACCTTGCCACTCCTTGAAATACAGGCCCCACAGGTTCGAGAAGACAATGATGAACGCCATGTGAAGGGACCAACTCGAGAAGGCGTACTGTTCCCCCATCTTGGTCATCCCCATGCCGTAGAAGAAGAACTGGTGATACCAGATGACGCCGCCCAGGATGCACAGGATGTAGTTGCGCCAGGGCCCGGCCCTGTAATCAGAGAAAGTACGGTTCCGACGGTTCAGCCGCAGACACCAGATTGCATTGGTGGTCAACCCGCCCATCAGGATCACCACGAGCCCCACATTATTTGCGTAGAGGTTTTTCGTGCCCATCCGCACCGAGAGTTCCGCAATGGGCTCTGCCGCCGCCAGGCCATAGGCGAAGCAGGCACTGAGAATGCCGGAAACAACGGCCACCGCAAATCCCCTGCCCAACGCAAATTCGGCGACAGCCCCTTTCTGCTCCTCGGAAGAGAGTTCGTTGTCCTTGCGACGGCCGGCCAGACCGCAGATCAGAATACCGGTCAAAGAGACAGCCACTCCTGCAAGTACGGTACGTCCCGCAGGACTGGTCAGCAGTTCCCCGAACTGGCCCCTGACGACGGGTGGGACAAGCGTACCGAAAACAGCGCAGAAACCGAGGGCGACGGCAACGCCAAGCGCCATTCCCAGGTAGCGCATCGTCAGGCCGTAGGTGAGGCCGCCGATCCCCCACAGCACCCCAAAGACATACGACCAAACCAGCGCCCCGGGAGGACTCTCGCGTATGACTCGCCACAATTGCGGCGTCGTGATGCCCGCCACCACCCAGGGTGTAATCAACCAGGCGGCTACACCCATCACCAGCCAGTACGTCTCCCACGCCCACGACCTGATCTTCTTGAGCGGCGCATAGAAACTACCTGCGGCGAACCCGCCAATTGAGTGAAACGCAACACCGAGGAATGGATTGGGTCCCATGCTCACTGGTTCCTCAATGAGTCTGATGGTCAGTCCAACCGCAACAATACGCGATTATAGCCTCCTTGTCCAGGTGGACCAACGTGCCGGCCCCCCGGTCCCCCACGCTGATGCCTCCCAGGCAGCACTGTTGGCAAATCCCCCCCACGAGGCGGTCTCATTCGGACTCGAAAGGCACAGACTGTTGCCAAGTCAGTAGCCAAGTCGACCCCAGACCCCCTGCTGCACCCAGCGCAAATCTTCGTTGTCCGGATGTTCCTCTGAATAGCCAACACCTGATGAGCTTGCCAGCGATTTCCGTGCAATCTCAATAGTGCGAGGATCCGTCCATTTCCGATACTCAGCATGAACGTCCGCGAAGGAAAAGGTGGTCCCGATGCCGTGACGTGCAGGAACGGCGTCCCACCATCGTTCCTGATCATAGTACACAGTCCAACTGTCCGGACTCAGACGGCCTTCGTCAATGAACACGATACGTCTACTCGCGTGGCGGATTTCGGATCGGCTCTTGATGTAGACTCCTCTCGGAAGCGTCCGCCCCTCCCTGACCCAATCGAAACCATTCATGGCATCCACAATCGCGTACGTGGCCCATTCGCCTCGTATGCCCGTCGGGCACTTGAAGATCTCCGGCGAGGGGCAATACGCATACAGGGCCCCTCGCTCAAAAGCCTCTCGTGCCTGCGTCGGGGAGGCGTGCTGGGGAGGGATCAAGGCCCATGCGCCGGCACCGACACCGGGGCGCGCGTTCACAATCTTGCCATCATAGTCGTCCGCATACATGACCCAAGCAAGTTGCAATTGCTTGAGATTGCTCATACAACTGACCCGTTTGCCTTGCTCGCGCGCTCGCTGCAGCGCCGGCATCAAGATCGCCATCAGCACGGCGATCACAGCAATCACCACCAGGAGCTCGATGAGCGTAAACCCTTTGTGTTTCATCATTGGTCTCACCTGGCAAGAAGCCAACTTCTGAATAGGACTTACTCGAATCTGTTTGGATTTTAGCAGGTCTTCTTGCACCACCTGTCGGCCCACACACGGTGTCCTGGGAACTACTTGATCCCTATCGCGTACTTCAATGTATCGAATGGTGTCACTTCGACCACGGAACCATCGACGCACACGGCGTTGCTGACGCCGCCACATTCTTCGCCACGGGCCATCGCAGAGAAGATCTTGCGTATCCCGGCTCGGTGGTACTCACCGAAGGCATCGGTGTAGGGCGGAGGATCGCTGGGATTGAAACCCTTAACCCATTCCAGACTGGCGCTGGGACTCCAGAACGTGCACAGGGAATTGTCATTGAAGATCGCACCGTTGATTCTATTTCCGTTCTCGTCGTTCATCTGCCAGATACACTCTTCCCCGGCAAAGAACGTGCGACTGGGGTTCTTGATCATCGTCACCTTGCGAATGATCGGCTTGTCGGCATTCAGCCACCAGTTGAAACTATAAGTGAAGCCGACTTTCCCTCGTTCCGGCCACTTCTGCCAGTAGACGTCCTGGAATATCGGGCAGATATTGCTCTTGACGTTGCTTGCCAGATACGGGATATAGGCCCCATCCGGCTTGAGGTTGTGTTCGGCTGGAGCCGATGGGTTCCAGCCTCCAGCCAAAGCGCTTGCTTCATTGATGGTCTCCCAGGAGTAGATTCCAACAAAGGATTCCGGCAGGCAGTTGTCCCAGTCCCCCGTGTACAATTGCATCACGAGACCGTAACTCTTGAGGTTTGATTTGCAGATGACGTTCTTGGCCTGCATCCGCGCCCGTTGGAGACCCGGTAACAGAATCGCCATCAGCACCGCGATGATGGCGATGACGACCAGCAGTTCGATGAGAGTGAAGGCTCTTCTCTTTGACATGCTTAGTCCCTTCAAGCAGCCGACGCGATTGATTGCCCTGTCGGACCTCATGTTCTCCACTATGCATGGATACTCCGGGTCTTTTCACAAGGGCTTGGGGGGACGGTTCGCACCCCCAAGCCCAAGAAGACCACTCTCAAAGGCAGATAGCTGATTACTCTGCGAATCCAGATTACGGAGCATAGGACAGCGATACCGCGTCGAAGCACGTCTGACCGCCGCTGGCTCCGCGGCCGACGCCCAAACGAATCGTCAAAGATGCGCCAATGTGGCCAGCAAGACTGGCAGCGTCATACGTCCTGGAGAATCGCTGCCAGTCACCGCTCAACTCCGGATCCACCGAGGAACTGGGCGTCAGTGCTGCTCCGTCGGCCAACAGCTCGAGCACTACGGGAGTCGCCGGACCGTCCGGGCCGGTGGCAAGCATTGAAAGCGTATACGTCAGACCACTTCCAACCGTGGCTACAGGGGCATCGGAGACGATCAGCGCGCCGGCCGGGTTGCCCCAATCACCCCCGTTGGACAAGTAGTAATAGAGGCCATCCGGGGTAGCGATTTGGCGTGCCACAGAGCCCTGACGGTTCGGGACACTCGTGTCTCGGCCGTATGTCCCTCCATTATTGATCCATCCCTGCGCATCGGCCCCGACCCAGCCGGGGATATCGACCGCATCGCCGGTGGTGCCATCGGAGAAAGTCGCGGTCCCGTCATCCATCGGCGCATTTGGTCCGAGGCCCTGCGTCCAACCGCCCCCGAGGTCTGCGGTGATCGTGCCCGAGCCCGGCTTGTAGATCTGCTCAAAATCACCGTTCGGCACGGGGATCGGGAAGACGACCGGAGACACCGATTGTTGGGGATAGATGGCAATATCATCGATGTAGATTCTGCCCTTGCTACCAGCCTGTTCAGCATCGGGATCGCCGATACGAATCGCCAGGGTCTTGACGTGACTGAGATCAACGCCTTCGATATCACTCAGGGGGATCGCCCACTCCGTCCACATCCTGGATTGAACGGCGTTTTGTGCGGCCGTATTGTCTATCACCACGCTGTTGTTGCCGGCATCCGTGATGACGATCGACAGGATCTCGGCCGCATTCTGGCTTCGGCCGCGATACCAGAGCGCAAGTGTGGTTTGACCGGACCAGTCCACGGCAGGAACGAATGTGCGGGATGTCTCTGAGTAGAGTGCACGTGCGCCAACAGGGGTTTGGCCGCTGTTGTCGAACCAGAACGGCATGGCCTGAGCCCCGCTGTGTACGACGAATTGCTCAGCATACGGCGGTACGTCGTTGCTGACCACCGCCCCAGTGCCGTTGCCAGCCGTCTCATCCCAGCCGTCCAGCCACACATCAAAGATCGAAACTGCGGCCGGATCGTTCGGATCCTCTTTGTAGCTTTCAAAGTCATCGACGACGGAACTCGCTGTGGCGAAACTCCAAACCGGTCCCTGAACGAACTCACCGGTTTCACCATTGAGTTCATCGACACGCCAGTAGATGATCTTACCAACCTCTATCGGGCCCGGATCTACGGTTGTTTCGGCCGTTTCGATACCCAAACCGAGTTCGGCTGCTTCGACTTCATCGAGACTCTCGCCAATCGTCACATAGTGCAGGATTGCTCCGAAGCCGGCCTTCCAGCTCAGGACCGTCGGCGGATTCTTCATGCGTGCACCATCGGCCGGCGACGGACCGTAGGCCGTTTCCGGGGCAACCGAGAAGCTCCACACGTCACCGGTAATCGTTTCATCTCCAACCGCATCCACACGCCAATAATAGGTCGTGCCCGGAGTCAGGCTCGGGGCCAGCGGGGCATCCGGAATGCCAACCACCAGCGAGGCGGCCGCGGTCTCAACCGCCTCGACCGTGCCCTGTGCCACGGCATTCTTATCCTCGCCAACGTAAACCTTGTGGGTGGCTGCCCCGGCACCCGCAGTCCAGCTAAGCTCGACGAAGGTATCCTCTATGACACCGCCGTCCTTGGGCAGAGGCCCGGTGGCTTTGGGATTTGGAGGCAGGAACATGCGGAGCTGCGGGTAGCCCTGACCCTCATCAATGGACCATATCTTTTCAAAATCCCAACCAACATAGGTGGATTCCTGCATCATATCATCAGTTGTCCGTCCGCCTTGAGTGCTGCTTCCCGCCGAATCAAGGGCGGCGATACCACCTACTTCTACATCAAAGTAAGAACTGGTAATAGGTCCTACTCCATTGCCATGGAAACCACCTCCCACCCCCCCGTCGGGGGCAACCGTAACGACTCCGGCATAGTAACAATTAGTTACCGGACCCGCGATGTGGCCAATAAAGCCACCCTGATTAGCCCATTCTTTGTCGCCAAAGGTCACATCCGCCGTAGAATAACAATTGGTAAGTGAACCCGACGGGCGTACCAAACCACAGAATGATCCTACGTTGCCGGCGTCCAGACCGGACCCCGACGCCACCGTCCCTCCGCCCACAAAACAACTATCGACAACGCCAAAGCAATCGCCAACCAAGGCGCCTGGATACCACCCAGAAATAATATTACAATCGACCACGCCCACGTTCTTGACCAAACTGCCGGCTAGCGTCTTGCCAAACAGACCGCCAGCCCTGTTTTCCGTGTTGTTTGTGGCTAAGTTTTTGACGACGTGCCCATTGCCGTCAAATGTGCCACCGAAGCCGAAGATGGACTTCCAGGGGTACCCGGCAAGATCGATGTCATTGACCAGGATGTAGTTCCCCGCCAGGCTGGTTGCGTCGGCGCCTATGGCCTGAAGTTGATCAGCCGTGGAAATCTGAATAGGCTGAGCAAACAGGCCCACAGGCAACAGTAATACTACTGCCACAAAGATCAGAGGTGAAGTTTTCATAACAGATCCTCCATTCACATAAGCCAGTGAGACTTTACTAATTGGAGCCCACATAGGCATCCGGATAGAGTCGCACGTCGTCAAAGTACATCAGACCTTGGCCACCACTTGCCGGACTGTTCACGGTACCCAAACCAATCGTCATCGTATTGACGTTCTTAAGGTCCACGCCTTTGTCGGAAAACGCTTGGAGCGGGATCACCCACTCGGTCCATTCCGTGATCTGGGTGACGTCAGAATAGAGATGATAGACTTCTGCGGTACCATTGAGAGCAACATACATCCGCTCGGGCCAATTGGCGACAGAATCACCCCGGAACCACAGAGACAGTTTCGTAACGCCTTCAGTGGTCCAATCACGCGGATAGACCAACTTCCTCGTTGCTTCACTGATCTTGCCACTGGTGTCGTAGTAATACGGCATCGACTGGCGGCCGGTGTGGACGATGGTCGGCTCGGCAAACGGCGAATCCGTGTGCCCGACTTGCGAGCCGTTCTTATCGTCATCCCAGCCGTCGAGCCAGGTTTCGTAGATGCGCGTGCCTTTGTTCTCCTCGTCGTTGTAGCCTTCGAAGTCATCGACGATCAGGTAATCAGCCACGGTGAAGGCCCAGAGATATCCTTCAGTGATGCTCTGGTTGCTATGGACCTCGTCCACCCGCCAATAGTACGTTTGGCCCATCTGCAACTCGTCTGGGACATAGTCGGTGCCACTTTGACGGCCGCGATAAAGTCCAGGAGTGTTCGGCGTTGCCCGGCCAACCGCTTCGGCATCCATACCGAGGTAGATATCATGTTTTATCGCGTTATCGCCGGGCTTCCAAGTCAACCTGGCGGTCCCTTGGATGTCTACAATGCGCCGGTGGGCAGGAGCGGGATCCCAGGCGACTGCGGGATCGCGTTTCATCGCGCTCTGCAATTCCTCCACAGACAGGGCACGCTTGTAGATCCTGACATTGTATATCGATCCGGACCACCGTCCGCCGGCAAGGTCCCCACCTATGCAGAAAGCATTCGGTCCCTGATTGACAGCAGCCAAACCCTGGCCGGTCACGATTCCGTTGCGATAATAGATCAGTTCAGATCCCTTTTTGACAACAGCGTGGTGTGTCCATAGACCATCTTGGAGGTCGGGATAGTCAATTCCCTTAACGACGCTGTGGTCAATGACATACTCCCCGGCATTGATGAAGTATTCAAACTTGGTCGGTGTAAACATGATAAAGTTGGGATGACTGACACCCACGTCGCGATTACCAACGATGGTCTCAAAGGCCCCGGTTCCATCTCCTTTCTGTTTGGCCCAGAATGCCCAGGTGAAGGAGTCAGTAGCACCCAAGGCGGGGATGTTCCCTGCCTTCACCACGGCTCCGGTCTGGTCGTTGCCGTTGAAGGTCAGCACCGTGCCAAGACCCTCCTCATCCACCCACACCGCGCCGTTGTCACCCAATCCTCCGTCGAGATAGAGGATCTCTCCGTGGTTTTCGTGTCCCGACCAGTCAAAGGCCGTGTCGCCGCTTCCTTCATCGAGCTTCCACCAGCCCAGGAGATCCGGATCGAGAATGGGCAACAGCGGAAGAGTGCTGAACTTCCAGACGGTCCCTTTCCTCTCGGTGCCGGTGGCCTTGGCCTCATCCACTCGCCAGTAGTATGTCGTGCCCCTCTCGAGTGCCCCGGGGTCGAACGTGGTTGTCGCACCAACGGTCCGTCCTCTATATTCAGGCCAGCTCTTATCCGCATTCGCCACCGCGTCTCTGTCGGCGCCGAAGTACACATGATGGAAATCGCCCTCTGCGCCCGCGCGCCATGTGAGTTCGACGTCTGTCAGCTTGTTCTTGGCTCCGTCAGGTGGATCGGGCATGCTCGCGGCCATGGGTAGAACCGAAAAAGACCACAGGTCACCTGCGTGGACGGTGGTTTTGTCCGTCTCGACCGCATCGACTCGCCAATACTGGGTCGTTCCTGACCCAAAGCCTGCGGCATGCACGTACACTTTCGATGCATACGGTTTGTTGTCAGCGACCAGCAGGAGGTTGTCCGGATCAGTCCCCAAGTACACGTCGAAGTACCCAGCCGTATGATCCTTTCCTGGAGACCACCGGAGTATGCGATCGGTCGGCTTAACCGCCAAGGCTCCGTCTGCAGGGGTAGGAGAAACTGGCTTCATACGAAGCCACGGTGAGAGATAAGCGCCCATGATCACGACGGGGTCGGCACCAACGCCGGGGCTGGCCCAGGCCACGGCCAGGTGGTCTCCACCGCCCCCTTCCACGTGCCTGACCTCAATATAGTATCGCCGGGTGGCTTCGAGATGGATTGCGCCGGACTGTTGGGACGGAAACTTGGTCCATTCTCGTGAGTCCGTCCACTGCGGCACGTTGGCGATTAACCTGGCGTTGTCGGGATCTTCGTCCCTGCTCAGCCATAGTTCACTGCCATCATCGCTGGCGATCCAAAAGAAATATGTCCCGGTCTGGGGTGGGTACAGGAACCCCCGAACGCGCGTTGAGTAAGTATCACCTCGGCCCGTCTCGCCCTCCAGGCTGGTACGATACTCCCACAGATCCGGCTGGTTCGGCCACCTACTGCTACTGTAGAGATTGTCCAGGGTTCCGCCCAGCCCATTCCAATACTCAAACAAGATCTCACCTTGTTCTCCGAGCACGCCGGCCGTACTGACGAGACACAATAGCCCCCAAACGACAATGAAACACACTGACTTCTTGGACATGGTCAATCCCCTTAATAATTGCCCCTACGCCGTGTATCCCCGATCACACTTCTCCTCAACAGAAAAGCTCGGTAGGCCACTCCGGAATCGCTGACCTGACACGTTACTCCCTCGCCAGGTACATTTCCAACAGCGTCTCCTCCACTATCTGACGAACCACACTGTCCAAGTGCTTCCAGACCTTCGTCTCATCAATCTGGATGATCTGGCTCACGCCCCTGTGTTCCTGTACCGATGTACTGCTCTGTTCTACTGTCATCGTTCGGGCATCCCAAAGGGGTTGCCCACGAGCTCGAATCGTCCCTTCAGAAGGACCACGTCTTGGTCTGCTACGAACAAGCGAAAGGTATCCTACATCATCCAATGGAGCCCTTCCCTACACAGTACTTCTCTCTTGGACGGGCAGATCTCACGATAGCGTTGATCACCTTCTCCCTCTGCGGGTTCACCCTAAGCGTACAACTCAGGCGGTCCGACACAACGCCGTCATGCGCACGGACAGCCAACCTCGACACCTGTCAGAATAGCAAGCATATTTGCCTTTGTCAACAGTAATACAAATCGTCCTGGCGGAAATATCTGATCTTTCATCAAGCGGAGCCCTCGCGACAATTGCAGGAACAACTGGAACTCACCCACGTTTTCCGGTGTCTTAGGATAGAACCGATCCCTGAAACCCCAAGCAAGGCGGATCTCGAGTGAACAGAAACACACGGACACGCTTGCAGGAGATCAGGCGGCGGATCAAGCGACGGCTGGAAGGAACGCGGGGCGATCTCGGTCGGCCCATGTTTCGCACTTTCTTCAATGCATTCATCACGATCCCGTGCCAGATCCTTTTCACGGGACAACGACTGGTCTATCGTGTACTCCAGTACAACATCCATTTGCCCGTGTTCTTTCCGCTCTGTACCGCTGTGCGCTATTGACCAGAGCCAATCCTGAAACCGGAGTCCGGACGCTCCGACCCGCCGCAACCATCAGCCGCACGGACTCGCAGAGGAGAGCCAATATGCCTCGATGAACAACTGCGAGCCAGGCAACGACGCCCGTCATGTTGCCAAGCCCAGTCCTCGCCGGTCGCCGCCACAAAAGCTACCCGACGATCACCCGAAGGTATTCGCTTGCTTAAGGTTTAGCTCACCGTACGTCTGCCGGCCTTGCGACCGATGTACTGTTGCTCAATCCAGGCATAGGTTCGCTTCATGCCTTCTTCCAGGGGCAGACTGGGCGCCCAGCCCAGGATTTTCTTGATGAATGTGTTGTCGCTATTGCGGCCGGCCACACCTGTGGGGGCGTCCAGATCATAGGTTCGCTTCAGGGTAACGCCCCCGATTCTTTCGGCAATGGAAACGAGGTCGTTGATAGACATCAGGACGTCAGAACCCAAGTTAATGGGCGTGGCAATCAGGTCTTCGCAGTGCATGATCTGGTCGATGCCCTCGAGGCAATCGTCGATGTACATGAAGCTCCGCGTTTGGTGGCCATCGCCCCAGATCTCAATCTCCAGGTTTCCGGAGTCCTTTGCCTCAATGACCTTCCGGCAAATAGCGGCCGGTGCTTTCTCCCGGCCCCCGTCCCAGGTGCCGTACGGACCGTAGACATTGTGGAAACGCGCAATGGCTGTCTTCAGGCCGCGCTCGGCCCAGTATTCCCGGCAGACCATTTCCGAAAAGAGCTTTTCCCAGCCATAGCCACGTTCCGCCATAGCTGGGTAAGCATCGGATTCCCTGAGAGCCCGTACGTTGGGATCCTTCTGCAGGTCGGTATTATAAGCACAGGCCGAAGAGGAGAAAAAGTAGCGTCGAGCACCCGCGAGGTAGGCCTCTTCGAGCATGTGGGTATTGATCAATACGCTGCGCAGACACTCGATACGAAATCGTTCGATGAAGCCCATGCCCCCCATGTCGGCAGCCAGGTTATACACCTCTACGGCGCCCTCGCAGGCTCTGCGGCAGTTCCAGCGATCGCTCAGGTCCAGGCATAGGGATTCTACCCCGGGAACGATCTGGTACCACTGTGACAGAGGCTTCTTGTCAACCGCCCGGATATCCGTAAATCCCTGCTCGTGGAAATAACGAGTCAAGGCGCCACCGATGAAACCACCGGCACCGCCGATCACGATTTGATCGTCTTTGTTCAGTATAGAGACCGCTTTGAGGTTGTCTGCCATTGCAATTCCACTTCTCATCACATGGATACACACCAACTCTTCATGCAATGGTACACTTCTATCTGCCCTCTGCAGATGCGTACTTGGGAAAAAAAGATTCGTTTTTGGGCACAAGCTCGATACGGCATCGGCCATTCCAGATTACATTTCGGACCGCCTGTGCCTATCAAGAGCCTGGTGGCCGCCTGCGGAAGGAATCACTTCTTCGGTTGTGAGAGTATCCCATAAGGCCACGTCGCTTTGCCAGTTCCTTGAGCAAACCGACGTTGGATCTATTCTTACGTGCCACACTGGCTACGGTGCCAGCATGAGCCTCGGAGCGGCTCACTCCTCATGGCAGTCGGCATGCACTGAAGTCATCGACCAAGACGGTTGCGTTCCCGGCGGAGATCTGGATGGGGCCCTTGGTCAGCCGCTCATCCTTCGCCTCCACCAGGAGCTTCCCGTCCAGGTATACGCGCAACTTCTCGCCTCGGACCTCGAACTCCAGCGTGTACCACTGGCCGACGGTCACCTTGCAGGAAGTGAAACCCACCACCTGCTGCTGGAGGGCCCCGGAGCCGTCATAATGGGCGAATGCCAGCCACAAGCAACCCGGATTGCCGCAGATCAGAGCAAGGGCATACCTGTTCTGGAGGCTGGCCCTGGAGGCACGTGGCGTTCTCCGTACGGCGATGCCGAAACTCCCTTGTGCATTGGGCACCGCCTCTTTGATGCAGACGCGGGCTCTCACGACGTAGTTGGCCAAGTCAATACTATCCAGGAAAGCCCTGGTGCTTGATAGTCGCAGGTGTCCGTTCTCGGCGCTGTACCCTGGCCCAGGCGACGTCGTCTGCGCGTCTCTAAACCGCCACTTCTCGGAAGGGCCATTGTCGAAGTTGTCGGTGAAGACCGGCGTAGCATCCGCACGGGCGGGCTCGGTGGGCTCATCCGCACCTTGAGCGGTCGGTGCAGCTTGGTCTCTTCGCACGGTGAGGTTCGGCAGACTCTGTTTGAGCAGCCCGGCGCCGGTGATCTGAGTCTGTTCCAATTCCAACTGCCGCAACGCGGTCAGACCTTTGAGGGACTCCATGCCTGCATCCGTAATGCGAGTCATGTCCAAGTACAGACCGCGCAATCCGGTCAGGGCCCTGACGTGAGCCAGGCCGGCATCCGTGATCCAAGTTTGCCAGAGATACAATATCTCCAATTCGGTCAAGCCCTTCAGATGTTCCAGGCCGACGTCCGTGATCGAGGTCTTGAACAGGATCAGCAGGCGCAGATCCCTCAGTCTGCCAGGTGCTTCAGATCGGAATCCATGCACGACTCCAGAGCCAGGGCGGGAACCTTGTTCGCGCTCAATTCGCGCGCCAGCAAGCTCCAGTCTTTCACGGGGGCGCGCGGGTACACCTGCCAGGCCCAACAGGCCGGGATCTGGAGAGGAACTTCGCCCGGCGTATTCCCGAGTTGCCTCCAGCCACCCGTATCGGTCTCCCGGACCGAGACACCGAACGCCAGTTCGGAGTTGAACGTCCGGGCCGCGTAGCGCGGCTGCTCCGGCTTCTCGCCGGTCATGCTTTGGGCCAACAGCTGCGTCTGACCTTTGGCGGTCAGGACGAGCCCGGTTGGGATGGTCACGAGAGCCAGAAGCAGCGTGACCGCCGCCGCGATCAGACTCGGACGCGTACGGAATTGCTGCGTTCGCCGGCGATCCCCCCAGATCCAGCGATAGATGGTCGTGTGACTGATCGAAAGGCCCACGAGGTCCGTCGGGGGACAGGCCGACACGCGTCCGGCGATCTGTTCGGGCGACCAGTGGTCCGCCAGGCCTTCGCCGACATAGGCCATCAGGCGACGATGGCCGGTCTTGGGCCAAGACAGATGGGCCCGTCGGCGGCTGTTCGCCAAGGTCTGGGCGGTTCCTGGATCGTAGCCGCCCTCGACACTGGCGTTGCGTTTGACTTCGCGGCCGATCGTGGCTCGATGGCAACCGATACAGCGGGCGATCTCGGCATCCGGGTAGCCCTGGAATCGCATTCGGTAGATGACATTTCGTTCGTCCATGGTAAGATGGCAGTACGACATCGCGAGCACTCCGTAGTCTGAAGTCCTTGAACAACTCCAAGCTACCGGATTCGACTCGCGATGTCGCTTCTATATTCCTGTTGCGCTTACCATGTGAATTCGCCAGCACAGCGTGTACGACCTCCAGTGGGATTGGGCCACTCCGGTTCCGCGTGTGCAGGACCTGGCGGAGTTGAATGTCTACGGGAAGTGATCGTGGAGAATGATCGCACGGTCGGCGTGCGGCTGGGGCAACTGTGTTGCCCTCAAATTGCCCTCAAAACAGGTCGCGAGACAGTAAGAAACCGTGGGAGTACAGCAAGTCAACGAGAGATGTCAAATCCTTGTCAAAAGAGGAGTTGAACTGTAGAATCAGTCTTCGTACGGTTTTACAGAAAGAGGGCAGATCGAATCCCGCCCTCTCCGCCACTTCATGGATGGATTGCGTTCTCCCCGTCGAGATGAGCAGGTTGTGACCGAGTGCCAACGGACCGGGCACAGGTCAATCCGAGCCGGTCGATCTGCAAAAGCTGGGAGCCATTGGGCTTTTGCCCACTCCTCCACACTATTTGCAGTTTGATCGCGAGGAGACGGCTCACCGCCCCACAATGCGGAGAATGGCCCCGCGAATATCTTCCGAGAGTCGAGGCCAAGCCTTGATCAACTCCTCCAAGTCGGGGTACTTCTGCACGACTTCCGCCAAGCAGTCCGCCAAGTCATTTCGCAGGTCGGCTGTAACTCCTTTGTCAGAAAAGGGTTTATCGTTTTTCGATTCTGGTTTTGTAAACCAGGGGTTGTGGGTTCGAATCCCACCGTTGGCTTTCTGCTTTCGGCTTGACCGGGCGATTGTGAACACGTAGAATCTCACACGCGATTGTTCGTGTATCTGCTCGGACCCGTGAGTGACGACTATGTATGAACTTGCACACAAGCAAAGAAATACATACAATGCCATCGCCCTTGGCATTCTTCTGGTCTACACGCTGATCACATGGGCGGTCCCATTGCTCCACGACGATGATTGCCCGGTGGCCCACGGAACCCCCGGGACTCATTCTCCGTCCGAAGGCACGTGTCCTGCCTGTAATTTCCTGGCCGGTGCGAATGCGACGGACGTACCCTGTGATCCAACCCCGGTCCTGATGGAATCCAAAACCCCGCCCGAGTTTGTCTGGAACTCGGCGGTTGTGATCACCTCCCCTTGCGAGGGTTCCATCATCCTTCGTGGTCCCCCAGTCGGTCCCCTTTCTTGATCGTTTCCTCTGATGGGTTGACAGGCGATCTTCGCCGGTGAGGCATTGCGCGGCAGTTGCTCTGATTCGCCAATGTCTCCAATCCATCCCAAGAGAATCCTGAGCCTCACAAAAGGAGGACAATGCGCATGCGAACAGTACTACACACGTTAACAGCCTTCCTCTTGCTGGTGGTTCTCGCATCCACGTGCCTCAAAGCGGCAAACGAGCCGGCGTCGGCGGAATCGGTCGAGTTGAGCAAGCAAGGCGAGGTTGACCAGCTTAAGACCCGGCTTGACGAACTGATGAGCCTGATCGAACAGATGCAGAGAGAACACCGAGAACAACAGGAGCAGATTGCCCAATTAAGGAGCGAGATCAAGACGCTTAAGGCCGAGCCGAATGTACCCCGGCGAATCGAGGAGGCCGTGGAGGAACCCAACACCGCCGACGACGAAATGACGCGATTGCGTGCGATGGCGGAAGGCATCGCCGGACCGAAGAAAGAAGAGCAACCCCCGGAGGAGATCGTCTATAAATCGCGGGGGCTGAGTCTGCAACAGCTTAATCCAGAGATCAGCGTCTCGGGCGATCTGATTGCCTATTACCGAGATCAGGACGGAACGAGGCAGCGTTCGGACGTCTTCCTTCGAGGGTTGGAGCTGAATTTTCAGTCGTATCTCGACCCATTCTCCAAAGTGAAGGCCACGGCGCATGTGCACGATGACGGCGAAGTCCATTTGGAGGAAGCCTACTACACGCATTTCGCACTAATCAAAGGGGCCACTCTCGACCTCGGTCGATTTCGCCAGCAGTTCGGCATCGTCAATCGATGGCACGAGGACGCCCTCGATCAGATCCAGTATCCCTTGGCTCTGCAGCGAATCTTCGGCGAGGAGGGACTGAGCCAGACCGGCGCATCCATCGAGTGGGCGCTTCCGGAATGGGCACATGCTCACCACGGTCTGGTCCTTCAGGCGACCAATACGGAGAACGAGTGTTTATTCGGGGATGAGACTCTGGGCGTACCTTCCCTGCTGTTCCACTACAAGAACTATCGTGACCTGTCCCGCGACACGTACCTTGAATTCGGTCTCAGCGGCCTGTTCGGCTGGAACGATGAATGGGAGATTCAGACGGCTCCTGACACCGTCATAGCCGAACACGATGCCCTCGGCACGCGGGTCTTCGGCACCGATCTGTCCGTGCTTTGGGAGCCGGCGGATCGGGCGTTGTACCGGAATGTCGAGTGGCGAAGCGAAGTCTACGTGCTGAACCGGGACATTGTCGTGCCGGACGGCTCGGGACGGGATACGATCAACGGCTGGGGCGCGTACAGCTATCTCCAGAGCAAGGTCGCCCAGAACCTGATTGTGGGAACGCGATTGGACTACTATGAACCTGACAGCAAGGATTACGCGGTCCAGCCGGACATCTCACTCGTTCCCCTGGCTTATGCGTCTGACGATCCGCATCGCTGGCAGATCGGCCCGTACATCACATGGTGGCAAAGCGAATGGGTGCTGTTCCGCACCGAGTACAACTACGCCTGGGGCAGCGGGATGGAAGAGGACGAGCACGTCCTTTGGTTCCAAACCATCTTCGCGGCCGGCCCACACAAACACGAACGCTATTGAGGATAGATGGAGGTATATGCCATGACAACAAGACTGAAACAACTACCGATAACAATTGCCATACTCCTGACCATTCTATTTGCTGTCGATGTGCAGGCAGCTCGCGAACAACAAAGAACCCGTTTCCGCGGGGGCCGCAACGGGGAATACGCCAAACCAATTCGTGTCGTCACAACGCTGTCCGATTATGCCGCCCTGGCGAAGATCGTCGGGGGCGAGAGGGTCGTCGTCGAGCACATCGTGCACGGCATCCAGGACCCGCACCACATCCGGCCCAAACCCTCCTTCATCACAATGGTCAAGCAGGCCGACATGCTTGTTTCCACGGGTCTGGACCTTGAGATGTGGCTACCCACGGTTGTGGACAAGTCGGGCAACAGGCGGGTCCGCAGCGGCGAAATCGGCTTCGTGGCCGTGGCGGAAGGCATCGAGCTTGTCGAGAAGCCCACGATCATCTCCCAATCGGAAGGCGACGTGCACGTCTACGGAAATCCCCACATCACCACCAGCCCGATCAACGCCATCCAGGTCGCGAAGAACATCTGCATCGGACTGGTCAAGAACGACCCGGACAACAGAGAGTACTATGAGCAGAACTTCAACTTGCTCAAAGATGAGATCCAGAAACGTCTGTTCGGGGAAGAACTCGTCAAGCTGCTCGGCGGCGACACGCTGTGTACGCTCGTGGGAAAAGGCCAGTTGATCCAGTTCCTCGAAGAGAACAAGCTCCAGGGCAAACCCCTGATCGACAAACTGGGCGGCTGGATGAAGACGATGATGCCCCTGCGCGGGATGCCCGTGGTGGTCTATCACAAGGACTGGAGCTACCTGCTCAAGCTGTTCGGGATGGAGGAAGCGGGAGATGTCGAGCTCAAGCCCGGGATTCCGCCATCGCTCAAACATGTCACCGAGCTGATCGATCTGATGCGTCAGAGGAATATCCGCATCATCCTGGCCGCCAACTACTTCGATGAGCAGAAGACCAACTCCATCGCAGACAAGACGGGAGCCAAAGCAGTCATCGTGCCGCTATTCGTGGGCGGCGCACGGGGCCTCGACGACTACTTCCAACTGGTCGATCACTGGACGGATGCTCTGACCCAAGCGGTGGAGGAAGCGAAATGATGTCGCAGACGGCGAGTCTGTTTTTGCTCCAGCTTTCATTGATCGCCGTGGTCCTGGTTCTGCACACGTACCTGGGCCTTCATATCATCCGCCGGACATTGATCTTCTGTGATCTGGTGCAGAACCAGTTGGCCGCCCTCGGCGCCCTCGTGGGGATCGCTCTGCAAGTCCGGTACGGCTCCCCCCTATCCTACGTACTGGCGATGGGCGGCGTCTTGTTGGGCTCGTTGCTGTTGGCCCTCATCAAACCCAGGAACCGGGAGATTCCCCGAGAAGCCGTTATCGGAATTCTGTACGGGGTGTCCGTCGTCGTGTCCATCATGGTGACGGACAAGCTTCCCGGCGGCGACGTCCACCTGCAAAAGACGCTCTCGGGCTATATGGAATGGGTCAGTTGGCCGCTGGTGCTCGTCACGATCCTCGTGTACATCGCGTTGCTGCTGTTTCACGTCAAAACGCGGCATCAATTCATCGCCCTGGCCGAAGGCCGGCTCACGCCGAAAGCCGAGAGATTCTGGGACTTCCTGTTCTTTCTGACTGAGGGGATTATCACCGTCTTGATCGTCCCCGTCGCCGGGGTCCTGCTGGCCTATGCCTTCATCATGATTCCGGCCGCCATCGCGGTGATGTTCACCCGGAGATGGGCCGGCGGCGTATTGCTGGGCTGGAGCATCGGGTTCGTCGCCTGCGTCATAGGTTTAGGGTCGTCCTACCTGTTCAGCTTTCCCTACAGCCCGAGCTTGGTATTGTCGCTCGGTGTCTTTTTTATCGGGGCCGTTATTCTGCGAGCAGGGCTTCGCCAGAAAGGATGTCAATGATGTCGCAATTGCTGGAGATGCTGGGGTTGCCGTTCCTGGCTTGTCTCATGATGAGTGGCATTCTGGCCCATTGCGGCATGCACGTGCTCAAGCGGGAGATCATCTTCATCGACATCACCCTGGCCCAGGTGGCCGCGGTCGGCACGATTATCGCCCACCTCGCCTTCCACGCGCACGAAGACACCCTGCTTTCCTATGGGATCAGCTTCGGTTGCGTCCTGGTGTTGGCCGCGTTCTGTGCCGTGCTGCGAAAGGACGTGGTCCGAATTCCCATTGAGGCAGTCATCGGGGTTTCCTACGCGATTGCGGCGGCGACGGCCGTCTTTCTGATCGGTTTGGCGCCCACGGAAATCCACGCGGAAGAGATGCTTGCGGGCTCGCTGTTGTGGATCGAGGCGCCGGATGTCGTCTTCGCTCTGTGCGTTCTGGTCGTGGCAGGGTTCTGCTTCTATCTGTTGCACACCCCTCTGCTCGCGATCTCAGAAGGCCATCGAAAGGGTCTTTCGAACGGTTCGCATACGCCAGGGTGGGATTTTCTGTTCTATGCGATGGTGGGCCTCGTGATCACGACGACGGTCAGAATCGCCGGCGTGCTTATCGTGTTTGGCTTTCTGATCATCCCGGCGACGATTTCCGCGATGTTCTCCCCTCGCTGGGGCATCCGGCTGCTGATTGCATGGGTGGTCGCCGCAGTGGCGTCCATAGCAGGGCTGGTCGTCGCGTATTGTCTCGATTTCTCGGTCGGGCCGGTCATCACCTTGTGCATGGGAGTGTTCCTGGCCGTCATTGCAGCGATCGCAAGGCTTCGCTCCATACAGGCATCGAGCCCTGCCGAAGCGAGGAGTGTGGAAGGCAACCCCGTGAGAAATGGAGTTGAACAACGGTTGTGAGTCGCCATGACAATGAGAAAAATGCTTCCTCCGACGTATTTCTTGTTGAGCATCACATGCAGGGCCGCGAGAACATCCGTATCCTCTCTGGTGTCCGGGCCGGTGAGGGTCATCTTCCCTGAGAAGACGATGATCGCGAGAATCTCAGGCCGCTGACCGTCGAGTGAATTGCCTGTTGAGGATCCCTGGTACACCCGCACGGCGTTGGAGGATCTCTTGAGGGTCCCGGTCCCGAAGGTCTATACGAATCGCCGGTATGCCGGTCTGGATCGGCTGATCAAGCACAAGGACAGCGTCGAGAAACGCCTCCAGGGGCGGCTGTGACATGCTCACCAATTGTTGGCTTTTCCCACTCTTGACTCATAGGGCAGACGGCTTGCTCGTGCGGTAGTAGGTGGTCAGTACAGGCTTGCCCCGGCTGGTAGTCATGCGGATCATCGAGTTGCTATGTCTGGTGATGTAGAGGATTGCATTCTTGCCATCGCCTTGCGGCGTTGCGGAGGGCGGCGATTCATTCGACTCGCGCAGGACGAGCCTGCCATCCGTTGTTTCCTCGTGGATGATCTCGAAGCGTACAACGTGGGCCGGTCTGCCCTCGCGCGCCGCCCTCGTGTAGGTTCCGTAGCGTGCGGCCGGATCCAAGTAGCCGAAGGTGAGTACGTCACCGGAGCTCTCGCTGATCCAGTGCCCGCGGAGCCACAAATAGGATAACACCGAGTGCCGATTTGGCGCACCATGAGGATAGGCGGAGGAGGTCCGGATGCGTCTAAGATCCATCAATCCCAGGATGATCATGACGGCCAGGAGCGGAACGGTGACCCAGGCAAACATCCTCTGACTGGGTCTCAAGGATTGCCCTCGCGGACGAGAAGGACTCTCAGATGGGGGCTCCTTCTCGGCCAACCGACAGAGCGCTTTGCCGGTGATCGCCAGCGCATGCTGTGCGATCCAATCGGTTGTCGGACGCGCACGGAAGCGGACGAGCGTCACTTCGTCGCAATGGTTACAGGACCATTCGGCCAGAAACGACTGGTTCGGCTCGATGACTACCGCATCGTGGTTGGACGCATTACACGCGCTGCACGTCCACTCGAAGAGGCCGGCCAAGCTGTTCGCCGAGCCAACAAACCCGTCGATGAATCCGCAAAACTCGACGTGCCCCGAGGGTTTCACGATATCGAAAATGTATTCAGCCGGCGTGTCGCGGCTGTCGTCTTTGTCCGCCATGCTTACCTCCTGCGGCCTTGGGCCCCGGACGACGGCAATGCTGGAAAGCCAAGGCGTATAGGACCTGGGGATTAAGATGGGTCTTGACCGCCGGCGCGAAAGGTGTCCGCCGGCGCCTCTCTGAATTCATGCAATGCTCTCAATGCCTTGGATCTGTCTTCCGCGAACTCAAAGCACAAGTCCAGGCCGACAGTACGTAAGATACACTTCGTTACGAGGCGAACGCTGCAGAAGATCAACCTGCCTCCCCACAGCGAGACTACCTTCTGTAACAGCAGCAGATCTCCAATGCTTGGTGAAGTGATGATCTCGACGCGGGAGAAGTCGACGATCAGATGTTTGCCCTGCATCTGGGCCAGATTCCGACGAACCAGCGCCAGCTCGGGCCTCAACTGGGGCTCACCGGGCAGTGGGACGAGCAGTACATGAGTTTCCAATTGCCGAATATCCATTGTGCCTCGATGGTACGGTCCTTGAATTCGCACAATACCTTCGACCATATCGGTTTTGGAGTACTGTCGCCTTAACGAATCTTGGGAGAAAAGAGGGATGGAGACGGAGGATTCCGACAGGAAACCCTGCCACGATCTCCTCTCTTGGCTCGTGGGCGAAACGGGCTCAAGCCGATGAGAATGCGGCGGGTTGCCCCGCGGTGTCCCATAACCCTGTTTCTCCGGCGGACGAACTGCGCGCCATGCTGCGTCCGTCCACGCGTTCTGGAGGAAACACGTCTATTCTCTTGATACTCAGTAATGTTCCTGAGTAAGCATGCCGACGAATACAGGACGCACAACATTGCGTATGATGAATGAATCGCGTGGGAACTGAACATGGCTTCCATAGCAGTGTCAGGCCGAGCACGGCATGTTACCGAGATCCTCGTGAAGATCGAGGCTGCTCTCCAGGATGTGTTTTCCTGCTACAAGTTCAACCGGCACGAATACACCCTGTGTGAGAAGCTGTACTTTCTTCTTTCCCATTGCTCCCATTTGATGTTCTCCCTGTGGCTTGTCGACCAGGAGAGCCAGGGGGCCGTTTTCGGCAAGAGCTTTCCACCGGCAACCTTCACGGCCGGCCCGGATTTCGAGGGGCTCCGCTACACGGAATACAGCCGGCGCATGCTGCACGCCGACAGCATCGGGGAACACCTGAAGAACGAGCCCAAATGGTTTACAGTCTGGATACAGACGCTCGAGCGCCTTGATCCGGCGGGCGGCGGGTGTTTTCAGGAATTCTCCCGACAGGTCCTCCAGCATGTCGAGGATCAAACGTTCCCGGAGCGCAAGACGAGCCGCAGGGACAGGAGGGGGCTCGAGGAACTCCTGCGAGAGGATGCCACAGGTCGTCTGCTGCTGCGCAGCGTATCTGTCCTCGAAGACCTGGCGCAGTCGATCATCAGACACCTCGGTGCACTCGATCCCAAAACCCATGCCAGTGAGCAGATCGCCGCGATCATCTGCCTGCTGGGCCGAATTCGCCGGACCATTATTTGCGACACGCCGGCGAAGGGACCCTATATCCTGTTCAGTGGCAAGACCTGGAGGATGCCGCTATCCCTGGCCCTGTTGTGCCGCGGTCGAACACGTGGCCTTCTCACCGTCGTCCCGAAGCGGGACGGGAGCAGCATCGTCTGTCGCTACGATTGGGCATCGCGCGATGAGATGAAGAGCCGCTTGTGGACGCTGAAGACATCCGCGTTGCCGCGTCCGTATGAGGAGACGCTGTTTGCGACATGGTCGTACCACACGGGGGACTGCATGCAGGATTGGGATGGTCCATCGGAGTGGAAGGCGTGTTGGACAGTCCAGACGGAGGAGGCCGAATCCCTCGAAGGCATATCGAGAGAAATAGACATTCTGCTCCGGGCTCTGGGAGACTCCTCTGACTGCTGGAACCTGATTGAAGCCGTCGGCGGCATCGTGCGGAACAGCCGTGGCAGATGGAAACCTGGAGAGCTCTCCTGGACGTACATCGCACAGATGGACCGGGTACTAAAGAAACTGAAGTTCATCTGCCGGGAGGCGAAGGTCCTGGGGGGCGACAACGCGGCACAGCAGGCAATCGTGAAGGTCTGGCCCGTATCGGGCTCGCTCGTCGAAGGACAGGAGCCGGTTGCAGCCAAGACGGCAAATCATGCTCCCGCATCGTCCGGTTGAGTTGATCGATAGGTTGTCAGGCGAATTCACGTGGTAAGCGCGACTCGGATATGGAGGAGACCTCGCGAGTTGAATCCAACAGTTTAGAGTCGTTCGCAGACGTTGGACTGCGGAGTGCGCGCGGTCAATCAGAATCCCGGAAGTAGTATGGAATTCCTACCTTATGGATTCAACAGCGCCATCGCCTTCTCCAGGACGGCGTCGCGGCCGGCACGGATGTCCTCGATCGTGGGTGTGACGAGATGATGGGGCTCGATCCCGTGCAGGGGGGAGGGGACCTTGCCGTGCAGCGGGAACGTCAGCGAACAGTGCAGAGTCACCCCGGCCGGCAGATCGATTCCCTTCGACCAGCCGCAAGCACCGGTGGTTGGGGTGCCGACGAGAAGAGCGCCGGCCTCGAACATGCCCGACACGAAGTGCTCGCATGCGCTGGCGCAGCCCTCGTTGATGAGGACCGCCACCTTGCCGGGATAACACCAAGGGCCTCTCGGCGCCACAACGTTGACGAATTTCTCGTACGTGTCGGTGCCCGCCTGCCGCTGAAAGCTGATGCTCACCACGACCTTGCGGGTAATGAACCGCCCGATGACGGTCTCGGCCAGGGCGTCTGCGCCGCCGCCGTTGTCGCGCACGTCCAGGATCAGACAAGGCTTTTCTTGCAGCGGCTCCAGCCGCTTGTCGAATTCCGCCGGCGAGAAGCCGCCCCATCCGCGGATTCGGATGTAGCCCGTGTGGTCGTCGATGACCCGGCTGGAAAGCACGGGCTCGCGCGCCTGACCGTATCCTCCCCCGCCCCCGCGCGTCAGGACCTTCTCATGGACCTGGCCGCTGCGGTTGCTCAACTTCAGTTTTACCTGCGAGCCCGGCTCGCCCTCGAAGATCGCCCGGCAGGCGGAGCCGGCCCTGGCGTAGGCGGTGGCGCCGAACGCGCCCGGCCACTCGCGGTCAAACCGCTCCCTGGCGCTGGCGCCGTCGATCTCCAGCACGATGTCGCCCGGGGCAATGCCGAGCTGTGACGGACATTGCGTCACGACGACCTGACTGTCGATCCAGCCCGCGCGGACCGGCGGCCCAAGGAGGTCCCGTTTCCCGTCCCAGTGCAGACCCGTGTGGTAGTCGTTCAGCCGTTGGACGAGCATGGCGTCCATGACGGGCAGCGCCTCGTACAGGCCGGTCATGCCCTGGATTCGCTCTTTACACGCCTCGTACCAACTCTCGTCGAAGGCACCCGCGTACTCCATCATGGGGTAGTTCTCTTTGAGGGCGCTCCACAAGAGATCGAGAAAGCCCCCCGGCGTCCCGGCCTTGGGCATGGCGACGTTCGGGTCGGCGCCCTTGTCCAGCAGCAATTGCGCGATCTGCTCCTGCCCCCGCATTCTCGCCACCTGCAGCGGCGTGAATCCGTACTTGTCTGTGCCGTTCACCTGTGCCCCGTAGGACAGGCACAACTGCACCGCCTTCTGGTCCCCGCTGCGCAGGGCGGCCAACAGCTTGTCCCCGAGGGTCTTGGCATCCAGCAGCCGGCAGGCGAAGCCCCACAACTGCCGGCCGTTCTGCACTTTGAGCAGGAGGTGATTTGGACCCGCACGGAATTTGACCGTGACGAGATCGTCATCTTCCTGGGCGGGACGGTCCGCCCAGTTCTCGTGGACCAGCTCGCCATTGAGCCAGACCTTCACGGCGTCGTCACTGCCGATGCCAAGCAGGGCCGATGTCGCGGCGGGTATGTCGATCCGGGCCCACGCATAGGCGGTCACATACTCCTTGTACCCGAAGTGCCTGATGAGATCGACGACGTTCGCAGGGCTTTCGACCTTCTGCCAGCGATATTCCTTTCCGTCTCTCCGGTGGATCATCTCTGTCGTGGGCTGGATCTGCGTTTCCCCGCCGTGCTCGGTCAGGAAATCGCGGTCGAACGCCTGACGCTGGGCGGCCGAATCGTCGGGCTTCTGCGGTCCGTCGAAGACGGGAAACGGGTCGCAGATCAACCACTGTTTCATGAACGTGCCCGGCTCCAGCCCCTGGTAGAATGCCCCCTGGGCCGGAGACATGCCCTCCGCGGCTTGAACGCTCGCGGACAACACACATAGACCGATGAGACCCACCAGGATTCTCAGAGCAACTCGCATACCATACTCCTTGAATGATCCTTCGCCCAAACATTCATCCAAACGGTAATTCACCCAGTAAGACGGTCGCACGACGGGTTCGTTACCGGCAAATTGAGAGAATCACGGGGGACATGGTCAGGAACGTCTTTCTGGAAAAGGGGTTATGGAGGATGCGATTCACGTTTGCAGGCAGAAAGAAAGTGCCTTTCACACCCCGAATCCCCCAACGCTGGGTGAGTGGAAATCGATGAGCGGCAAGCATTTTCCCTTGTGATCGAGAGAATGGCGACAACCGCTTTGCAGGCAATTGGTTATGGCGAATTCGGCCCAAAATGGGTCCTGGAAAACAAAGCCAATTTCCGGGTCTTGCCTGGGGCGGGAAAGGAGGCTGCCCGGCTTGGCCGCGATGCCGATCTTGACCGCTGGGACATCGGTTGCTATGCTAAAGGTTTTGCCTGACGATCAGGGTGTGTTCTCATGGGCGCAGGCAATGAACCGATGTCGAAAGACTTCAATATGTTGAAGAAGACGAATAACTGCGGCCAGCTTCGGCTGGCGGACGCCGGCAAGAGAGTTGTATTGGCCGGCTGGGTCCAATCCTATCGCGACCACGGCAACCTGGTGTTTTTCGACCTGCGGGACCGGGAGGGCCTGACGCAACTGGTCTTCGATCCCGAGGTTTATGCGGAGGGGCACCGGCTCGCGCGAACGGTCCGCTGCGAGTGGGTCGTCGCCGCCGCCGGCAAGGTCCGTCCGCGGGGCGAGGGGCTCGAAAACCCCAAGCTGGCCACGGGCCAGATCGAGGTGGTCGTGGACGAGTTCGAGATCCTGAACATGTCCAAGACCCCGCCCTTCGAGTTGGACGGGGCGAACAAGACCAACGAGGAAACCCGGCTGGTCTACCGGTACATCGACCTGCGTCGCCCGGAGATGCAGCGGCGGCTCAAGGTCCGCCACCAGGTGACCACGCTGGCCCGCAAGTATTACGACGAGCAGGGGTTCTGGGAGATCGAGACCCCCATGCTGGCCAAGAGCACGCCCGAGGGCGCCAGGGACTTCCTCGTGCCCAGCCGGCTCGTCAAGAGCACGTTCTATGCACTGCCGCAGTCACCCCAGCTTTTCAAGCAGATGCTGATGGTCAGTGGCGTCGAGCGGTATTTCCAGATCGTCCGCTGTTTCCGCGACGAGGACCCGCGGGCCGACCGCCAGGCGGAGTTCACCCAGATCGACGTCGAGATGAGCTTCGTCACGGTCGGTGACGTCATCAGCGTGCATGAGCGGCTGGTAGCCCGTATCTGGAAGGAAATCCTCGGCGTGGAGGTCAAGCTGCCGATGCGCCGGATGCCGTACAGCGAGGCGATGGCCGATTACGGCATCGACCGCCCGGACCTGCGATTCGGCTTGAAGCTCAAGGACATCTCCGACATCGCCAAACACAGCACGTTCAAGGTCTTTACGTCCACCATCGAGAACGGTGGCGTGGTGAAGGGTCTGTGCGCCCCGGCCGCCGACACGTACTCCCGTGCCGATATCGAGAAAACGCTCACGAATCTCGTGATGGACTTCGGGGCCAAGGGCCTGTCCTGGAGCAAGATCAAGATGGCCCCCGGCCCAGAGGGCCGCCCGGAGGATTCGACGCCCACGTTCATCGGCGGCGGGATCGGCAAGTTCTTCACCCCCGAGCAACTCAAGCAATTCGTCGAGCGGTTCGACGCCAAAGACGGCGACCTGATCCTGCTCGTGGCAGACCAGGAGGCCATCGCGAACAAGGCCTTGGCGCCGCTTCGCTGCCGGGTCGGGAAGGACCTGAAGCTCTATGACCCCGGCGCGTTCGAGTTCGTCTGGGTGGTGGACTTCCCGTTGTTCGACTGGAACGCGGAAGAGAAGCGGTATGACTCGATGCACCACCCGTTCACGGCCCCTGCGCCGGAGGACCTGCCCAAGCTCGAGACGGATCCGTTGCACATTCGTTCGCAGGCCTATGACATCGTCCTGAACGGCAACGAGATCGGCGGAGGCAGCATTCGTATCCATCGTCCCGAGGTGCAGCAGAAAATCTTCGACCTTCTGAATATCACGCGTCAGCAGGCTCAGTCGCGGTTCGGGTTCTTCCTCAAGGCCCTGGACTACGGTGCCCCGCCGCACGGCGGCATCGCCCTGGGACTCGATCGGCTCACCATGCTGCTGACCGGCACGGACAACATCCGCGACGTAATTGCGTTCCCCAAGACGCAGCGAGGCCAGTGCCTGTTGACCGATGCGCCGAGCGAGGTGGACCAGAAGCAGCTTGATGAGCTGAATCTCCGCGTGCAGAAGCACCTGCATGCCGTCGAGAAGCCGCCGGAGCAAGCGTAGACGACGCGCGGTTCAGATCGCGGCCTATTCGGGGTTGCCCAGACAGGCGGCCGGCTCATGCTTTCGCTCGGCTCGGTGCCTGCGGCTTGCGGGCAGGAGCGTCTCGGCCATGCCAACCAGCGGGTCGAGCACGATCCACACGAGGAACGTCGTTCCGAGCGTCCCCAGGGCAACAGAGAACAAGAACCTGCCTGTCTCAGGGGCGTCCGCCGTTGCCAGGATGGCCGCCAGGCCGCCGAGCAGAGGGGCCGAGACATAGAAACCCAGGTAGCAGTCGGCGCTCGTCAACGGGTGCTCGATCTCGATGTACCGGTCTCGACCGGCGCCCCGGAAAAACGCGAACAGGTAAAGGCTGACCAGGAGGAAGATCACGGCTGTGGAATATCCCGACAGGGAGAAGACCAGCCACCACCGGAATCCCACCTGACGCAGTGCCGTCGCGAGGAGATAGGCGACACACAACACGAACCAGACCGTCGCGACCAGATGGATCCGTTTCAGTAACCTTTTCGCCGTCATAGCTCCGTCTCCAAGCTCTTTCAGCTGTTCTCCGCCGACCGGCGTGGTTCCTATGGCCCGATCACTCGCGTCCGGTAATCTTGCCGGTCTTTCCGCCAGCCCCATTGTCGCATTCTGTCCTGCGAATTTCAATACGTCCGATACATATTCTTTCCGAAGGATCTCTTGCCTCCGCAAGTCCAAACCCGCCCTCGCAGAACCGCCCGGACCTTGAATGTGTTGAGGACCGGGGATACGATGAGCACACCACAGAGCAAGGTATCATGCAGGTTTGTCGTAATTTATGTAAGAGGTTCTGCAAGCAGGCCTGATCCTCCGTTTTGAGGAACTTCGACCGTACCGATACTCAACAGGAGCAAGTAAATGCAGAACTCGCGAGAACAGCGATTGTCGAATGCTGATTTGCTGGAACTGAGACGGTGGAACACCCCCACGGTCTACAATGGCTGGGAGCAAATCACCCGGCACGATGCCGGCCTGGACGGGCTGGTCATCGCCGGGGTGTTTGCGGCCGCCATGTCGAGCCTGGACAGCAGCATCCACTCGGTCTCGACGTCGGTCACTACGGACTTCCTCCGGCGGTTCAAGCCGAACCTGTCGGTCGAGACCTATCTGGCCGTCGCACGAGGTCTGACAGTGTTCTTCGGGATCACGGGCACGGTCGCCGCCATGCTGATGGCGGTCGTGGAGGTGGAGTATCTGTGGGATTTGTTCCTCGGGATCATGGGACTGTTCGGCGGCACGCTGGCGGGCCTGTTTCTGCTCGGGGTCTTCACCAAAAACGTGCGCACATCGCACGCGTGGTTCGGGGCCGTGGCGGGTGTCGCCATGCTGCTCTACGTGAAACTTGCCACGAATCTGAGTGGGCTATTGTACGGGGCCATCGGTGTGGTAGTCTGCTTCCTCGTTGCCCTGGGAGCCAGCAGAATCCGGCGCCCAAGATCGAGACAAGCCGGGTGAAGAGAACGCTCGTCGTCCAACTGGCGCGTTGCAAAAAGCATCGTGCCATGTCAAAATGGGAGCAGGCCGCCGGAGGGCGGAGCCGGCCGGGGGCTAATGAAAACAGTGGGATGAATCGTGGCAACGACATCCAATAGTCAATGATTCCTCGTCAAGGATCAATTAGAGGGCATGCGTATCAACCTCGGCAACGTGTTTCAGCGGGTTCTTCGGGTGCTGCACCTGAGCCCGCTTTCGCTGGCGGAGAAATGCCGGCTCATGTTCGGCTCGGCGGTGCTGCTGAGCCTTGTGATCGCGCTGCTGATTCCCTACGCCTGGCTGCGGCAGCTTACCCGCAAGGTGCTTCTGGACACCAACGCGGCCAAGGTGGAATCCGTGCTGCTGCGGTTGCACTTCCAGCCGGAGGCTTCGGGCCCGATGAAGCTGCTCGAGTTGAACGATCGCGGTACGGCGAAGGACCCGAATGACCCGGGGATGATTTGGATCCGTTTCCCGAAGGAGTCGGCGAAAGGCGGATTGCCGCGACTGACCGACCTGCAGCAAAAGCTGCTGGACAGCGTCAAGGACGACGTCGACCGGGATGAAGCCATTGCACTGACCAGGACGGAGGGTACGACCCAGAGCACCTACGTGCGGGTGTTTCGCGCCACGGAGGGCTGCGTGAGCTGCCACAACGCGCAAGGCTCGGCCGGCCCCTTTTCGCTCCATGAGACCATCGGGGCCGCGATTCTGCAGACCCGCGGCGTCGGCGGCGAGCTGCGCAAGATGGTCTTCATGAACCGCATCTGGACCTTCATGGCCTGGGTCATCGGGGCCACCGGCGCCATGGTTGCCTTCTACTGGATCACGCAGCGGGTCATCCTTCGGCCGATCCGCCAGTTGCGAGCCCTTGCGAACAATGTGGCCGAGGGCAACCTGGGCGTTCGCAGCTCGATCACCACAGGGGACGAGTACGAGAGACTCGCCGAGGCTTTCAATCACATGCTGGACAACCTCCAGGCGGCCCAGGAGGAGCTGCGCGAGGCCAACCGCCGGTTGGATGGCAAGATCGTCGAGCTGTCCGAGCGGAACGTCGAGCTGTTCAAGGCCAACAAGCTCAAGAGCGAGTTCCTGGCGAACATGTCGCACGAATTCCGCACGCCGCTGAATGCGATCCTCGGGTTTGCCCAGGTGCTTCGCGAAAAGCCCACGCTGCTCAAGCGGGAGAAAGGGCAGCGCTACGCCGAGAACATCATCACCAGCGGCAATCGGCTCCTGGCCATGATCAACGACCTGCTGGACCTGGCCAAAGCGCAGGCCGGCAGGATGGAGCTGCACATCGAGCCTGCGTCCGTGTCGCAGATTTGCGAGTCACTGGTTTCCTCGTTCTCCCTGCTGGCGCACAAGAAGAGAATCCGGGTCGCCCTGGAGGTCAGTCCGGACGTGCCGCTGATCGTGACGGACGCGGGGAAGGTGCAGCAGATCCTGTACAACTTCCTGAGCAATGCGGTGAAGTTCACGCCGGCCAGAGGGTCCGTCGAGGTCCGGGCCTCTATGCTGGATGAGAGGACGGTGCGGTTCGCCGTGCGGGATACCGGCTGCGGAATCGCCGACGCGGACAAAGACAAGATTTTCGACAAGTTCCGGCAAGGCGACGGCTCGCTGACGCGGGAAACACCGGGCACAGGGCTGGGGCTGTCCATCAGCAAAGAGCTGGCCGGGATGCTCGCAGGCGCCGTCGGGTTCGAGAGCGAAGCCGGCGTCGGCTCGACCTTCTGGCTGGATGTTCCCATCCACCTGGGTTCGGAGAAGAAATCGCCCGCGAAAGGCCCGACTGTGGCGATGATCTGAGTAGGAAGTGTCAAGTTTGAAGCTTGCAGTGTCAAGCGCTGGGAGCCACGCGCTCGGTCTTCAAACTTCACACTTCAAACCTCTTTGGACACAAGGAGAAGTCCATGCAGTATGAGTCGATAAGAATGTCATGCAGGCAAGGTGGGCGGTTCGTGGTTCTTGCCGTTTGCCTCTTGGCGTTTTCCGGCTTCGGTCCAGACGCCTTGGCGAGAGAGACACACCCCTTCTCGGTTCACGACATGTTGGCTATGGGCCGGATCTCCGATCCGCAGGTCTCGCCGGACGGTCGGTACGTTGCCTTCGTCGTCCGCGAAACCGATCTTGCGGCCAATCGGGGGCGGACGGATCTGTGGCTTGTCGCCACGGACGGCGCAGGACTTCGGCGGCTCACCTCGCATCAGGAGGCCGACTCCAATCCACGATGGGCGCCGGACGGCCGGAGCATCTGGTTCCTGTCGAGCCGGTCGGGCCCCGGCCCGGAGGGCCGCTGCGCGTCAAGCCAAGTCTGGAAAATCGCCCTCGACGGCGGTGAGGCGCAGCAGGTGACTGAGGAACCGCTGGACCTGGGCAATCTGGTCGTCTCACCCGATAGTCGGCACATTGCGTACACGATGGAGGTCTTTCCGGGCTGCACCCCCGCCGACACAAAGAAGAAACTGGACGAACGCGAGAAGAACAAGGCCAGCGGGCGGGTCTACGACCGAGTCTTCGTCCGGCACTGGGGTACGTGGGAGGACGGCCGGCGGTCGCACCTGTTCGTCAGGCGGGTTTGGGATTCCAAGGAGTCGGTGGGCGGAGCCCACCCTACCGCTGCCGCCGAGCACTCGGGTCCTGCTGCGGTCGATGTGATGCGCGACATGGATGCCGATACGCCGTCGCAGCCCTGGGGTGGACCTGAGGAATTCACCTTCACGCCCGACGGCAAAGGGATTGTCTTTGCCGCCAGAGATGCCGGCCGAGAAGAGGCTTGGTCGACGGATTTCGATCTCTATTATGCCCCGGTCGACGGTTCCTCGTCCCCGTTGTGTTTGACCGAGGACAATCGAGCCTGGGACACGCAGCCGGTCTTCTCGCCTGACGGCAAGACGCTCGCCTACCTGGCGATGGGCCGGCCCGGCTATGAAGCCGATCGGTTCCGCATCGTGCTTCAGCATTGGCCCGCCGGACAGAAGCGCGTGCTCGCCGAAGGCTGGGACCGCAGCCCCTCGGCCATCGCCTGGTCACCCGACGGCAGGCAGATTATCGCTGTCGCTGAAAACACCGGGCAGCAGTCTCTGTTCGTCATCGACGTGAAGGACGGCAGGGCCCGAACGCTCGTGAAGGACGGCACGGTCCACGCCATTGCCGCTGCAGACGATCAAATCGTCTATGCCCTGAGCGGCCTGCGCTCCCCGGCGGAGCTGTACGGCGTATCGACGGACGGCAAAAGCGTCCGTCAACTCACAGACATCAACGCCCAGAAGGTCGCGGCGGCCCGCATGGGCGAATACGAGCAATTCCGCTTCCTTGGGTGGAATGATGAAACCGTGTACGCCTACGTGGTCAAGCCGGTGGATTTCGATCCTGCGAAGAAGTATCCGGTGGCGTTCCTGATCCATGGCGGTCCGCAGGGCTCGTTCGGCAACGTCTTTCACTACCGTTGGAACCCGCAGGCATACGCCGGGGCGGGCTATGCGGTGGTGATGGTGGATTTCCACGGCTCGACCGGCTACGGCCAGGCCTTCACCGATGCCATCCGGGGCGACTGGGGCGGCAAGCCGCTCGTGGACCTGCAAAAGGGCCTGGCCGCCGCATTGGATCGTTATTCTTGGATGGATGACGACCGCGTCGGCGCCCTTGGCGCCTCCTACGGCGGCTACATGGTCAACTGGATCGCCGGGCAGTGGCCGGACCGCTTCCGATGCCTGGTGAATCACGACGGCAATTTCGACGAGCGGATGGCCTACTTCGACACCGACGAGCTGTGGTTCCCGGAGTGGGATCACATAGGCACGCCATGGGACAATCCCGCCGGCTATGAGGAGCAGAACCCGCTGCGCTTCGTCGGAAATTGGAAAACCCCGATGCTGGTCATCCACGGCGAGCAGGATTTCCGCATCCCGGCGAGCCAGGGCCTGGCAACGTTCAACGCTCTGCAGCGTCGCGGCATCCCGAGCAGGCTGTTGTACTTCCCGGACGAGAACCACTGGATCCTCAAGCCGAACAACTCGATCCAATGGCACGAGACGGTCCTTGCCTGGCTTGACCAATGGCTCAAACGATGAAGCTGCCTTACGCGCGAAGATATGCCCTTGCGGGCACGCGACGAACAGGCTGCGATTGAGGCTGCTACCCGAGCTTTTCCACAGAGTGGAACCGTCATAGTCCGAAAACCCGGTCAGACACGCAACCGACGCGTGGTAGAACATCTTTGACGTGGCGCCCCGCCATAGGTACAATGCCCCGCTGTCTCAGTTGCGTCGTGCGGGATGTATCCTGCGCCGCCCCGGTGCGAAACACCGCTGTCTGTCGGGGCTGCGCGGGGGGGTGCGGACCCGCGCGCGGCGTCCTACGTAAAATGAATAGGTTGGATCCGAGGCCGGTAGTGGCGGAAAGACAAAGTAAGAAGACGTCCCAATCGACGGCGTCAGCCGTCGCCGGGCAGGTTGCGCCTTGCTCCCCGCCGGACTCAGGGGGCAAATCATCCCGCCCCGCTCGGGATGCGTCGCTCCCGATGCGCAGCATGCCGCAGGACCTCGGGGCCGAGGCGGCCGTCCTGGGCTCCATGATCATCGACCCCCGGTGCGTCGGCGAGGTGATCGAGACCCTGAATCGCAACGCCTTCTACCACAGCGAGCACCAGATCCTGTTCGATGCGATCATCAGCCTCTACGAGAAAAACCGAGGCGAGGGGATCGACGGCCTGCTGGTGCGAAACGAGCTCGAACGCCGCAACCAGTTGGACGCCATCGGCGGGGCGGAATACCTGCAACGTGTGATCGAGTCGGTGCCCTCGTCGGCGAGCGTCCAATACTACGCGGACATCGTCCGGGAGAAGATGCTGCTGCGGGAAACGATCGTCGCGGCCACGGAGATCCTGACCGACGCCTACGACGAGAGCGGGGACGCCGCCGAGAAGCTCGATGCGGCCGAGCGGCGGATCTTCGCCGTCACGGACAAGCGAATCACCAGCTCCGCCGTCGCCCTCAAGGATCTCGTCACGAGGGCCTACGAGATGATTGAAAAGCGGGAAGGCACCCACGTCACGGGGCTCCCGACCGGATACTACGAGCTGGACGACAAGACCTGCGGCCTGCAAAAAGGCGAGATGCTCATCATCGCCGGCCGGCCCAGCATGGGCAAGACCAGTTTCGCATTGAACCTCGCCGAGCACATCGGGATCGTCGAGAAGATCCCGACGGCGATCTTCTCGCTGGAAATGGGCAGGCAGCAGTTGGCCGAGCGATTCTTGTGCAGCTACAGCGGCGTGGACGCCCAACTCGTCCGCAAGGGCATGTTGAGCACCGAGCACTACCAGAAGCTGGTGGAAGCCTGCGGCGTCATCTCGGAGGCCCCGATCTACATCGACGATACGTCGGCCCTGACCCCGTTGGAGCTTCGCGCCAAGGCCCGCCGTCTGCGCAGCGCCTACGGCATCCGGTGCGTTCTCGTGGACTACCTCCAGTTGATGCACATCGGGTCCGGCAAGATCGAATCGCGCCAGCAGGAAATCTCGACGATCTCGCGGTATCTCAAGTCCCTGGCCCGTGAGTTGGATGCGCCCGTCGTGGTGCTCAGCCAGTTGAACCGATCACCCGAAGGCCGCGAGGACCACCGTCCGCGAATGAGCGACCTTCGTGAAAGCGGGAGCATCGAGCAGGACGCGGATGTCGTGATGCTTCTGCACCGCGAGGATTACTACCATCGCGGGGACGATTCCCACGAGCCCGACAATACCGCCGAGGTCATCATTGCCAAGCAGCGAAACGGTCCCACGGGCACCGTGAAGCTGACGTTCCGGGAAAAGTGCACGCGTTTCGAGAACCTCGCGCAGATCGAGCAGGAAGCCGTGCCTTTTTGATTGATGATGGTTGATTGATGATGGATGATTGAGATGCAGGATGCTGTTTCTATTCTCCTTATATCGTGTCTGATAGGGTCTGTCTGTCCGTGCATTGCAGCCGAGACAGGCGATCCAAATCAACAATCAACAATCAACAGTCAACAGTCCCCAGGGATCATCAAGTCCATCGAGTTCGAGGGCAACCACAGGTTCAAGGGCCACGTCTTGCGCGAGCGGCTGGGCTTCGCGCTCGGCGACCGCCTGGACCCGTTCCTGGCCGAGGGCGGCCGGTTGACCATCATGGAGGTCTATCGCAAGATCGGCTACTCCTCCGTGAAAGTCTCCCTGGACCGGGACCGGCTCGCCGACGGGCACCTGCTGTATCGGATCGAGGAAGGGCCGCGTGTCCAGGTCGGCAAAATCGATTTCGTCGGCAACGATGTGTTCGGCGCCGGAACGCTCCGCCAGGTCATCAAGATCAAGGAGAGGAAACTGCTGCTTTGGCCGTACCACTTCACCGAGGAGGCAATCGAGGATGACGTCGAGCGGCTTCAGACGTTCTACTACGGCCGGGGGCACCTGAACTACAAGATCGAAGCCAAGACGGAGCTGTCCGCCGACGGGGAGAGGATGGACGTGACCTTCCTCATCGAGGAAGGACCCGTCTACCACATGGCGCGGATTGTTTTCACCGGCAACACGCACTTCACCGAGGAGCAGTTGCGGACGGACGTGCAGTTGCGGGAGGGCGATGTTTACCTCAAGGCAAAGGCCGACCGAGACGTTCGGACCATAGAGCAGCGGTACCGGGAGATCGGATACGTGGATGCCCTGGTCCGCCAGAGCGTGAAGTTCACCCCCGACGTGGAAGAGAGCCTCGTCATCCTGGCGTTCGAGATTCGCGAAGGGGGCCAGTTCCGGATCGGCCGTATCGATATCACGGGCAACGAGACGACGAAGGACAAGGTGGCCCGGCGGGTCCTGGATGAATATGATTTCACCCCCGGCGAACTCTACGACGCGAAGAGGGCCCCCAAGGAGGGCGGCGGGCGGCTGGAGAAGTACGTGCAACGGGCCGCCGGGGCACAGCAGGTCATGATTCGACCGGTCACTCCGGAGGACGGGGACCCCAATCGCAAGGATGTCCGCCTGGACCTCGAGGAGGGTATGACGGGAATCATTCGCCCGGGCGTGGGGTTCAGCAGCGACAGCGGCGTGCTGGGCCAGCTTATCTACCAGCAGCAGAACTTCGATATCACGGACCCGCCCGAGAATCTCGGCGAATGGTTCATGCCGTGGAGAGCGTTCCGCGGGGGCGGGCAGCGATTCAGCGTTCGCCTCGAGCCCGGCACTCGGTACAGCCAGTATTCCGTCAGCTTCGCGGACCCGTATTGGCGAGATGAGCCGATTACATTCAATACCCTCGGTCAGAGCTGGAAGCGGTACCGGGAAAGCTACGACGAGAAGAGACTCAAGGGCGCCTTCGGGTTCGAGCACCGCCTGGACGAACAGTGGCGAAGGAGCATCGGCTTTCGAGCCGAGAACGTCGGGGTCGAGGACCTGGATTTCGACGCGCCGCAGGAAATCCGCGACGTCAAGGGGAACAACCAGTTGTACGGCATCCGCTTCGGCTTCGGCTACAGCGGCGTGGACGACGTGTACGATCCGACGGAAGGGCGGAACATCGGCGCCTTCTATGAGCAGGTGACCGGCGACGACGCCTTCGGAACTCTCGAAGGCAGCTACACGCACTATCTCACCCTGCATGAGGACGTGCTCGGCCGACGGACCATCCTGGCAGGCAAGCTGGTCGCCGGCACCATTCTCGGCGATGCGCCACCGTTCGAGAAGTTCTATGCGGGCGGCACCGGCCGCTACGGGATCCGCGGGTTCGAGTATCGCGGCGTGAGCACGCGAGGCTTGCAGACGAACGTGGAGCCGGCCTATGCCCAGCGGAAGGACCCGGTCGGAAGCGACTGGGTTTTCCTGGCCGGCGCGGAGATTACAATCCCGTTGGTCGGAGAGAATTTCCGCCTGCTGCTGTTTACCGACAGCGGCACGATCGATACGGGCAGTTACCGCCTGTCGATCGGCACGGGCCTCGAGATCAAAGTGCCGCAGGTTCTCGGGAATATGCCGATCCGGTTCGAGATCGCCACCCCGCTGCTCCGGGATGACGACGATGAGACCCAGATTTTCAGCTTCTCGGGCGGCGGCATGTTCTGACGGCCGGCAAGGGGCCAGCCTGCAAAAAACAGGATGACAGCGACATAAGAAAGGGGTTTGCATGAACGGGAAGATAGCAGTCAGCAGTTTTGTAGCGTGTGCGTTGGTCTTGTCCGCCGTGTTGGACCACGGGCGTGCGGCGTCGCAGCCGACGAGCCCGACGGCCAAAATCGGGGTCGTGAGCATGAGGACCGTGTTCCAGAACTGCAAGAAGCACGTGCAGTACAGCAACCAGGCAGTGGCGCGACAGGCCCGCGCCAGGGCGCAACTGGAAGACCTGAAGAAGGAGGTGGACGGCCAGGAAGCCGAGCTGAAGACCTTCAAGCAGGGCACGGCCGACTACACGCAGCAGTTGCAGGTCCTGATCGAGAAACGATCCAAGCTGCAAAGCCAGCAGGAGTTTCTCAAGCAACAATCGCTGCTGGAGGACAAGAAGTGGCTCGAAGACCTCTACCAGGGCTTCGCGCGAGCCGCCAGGGACATCGCCAAGGAGAAGGGCCTGGACCTGGTGTTGGAGAGGACCGAACCCGAGTTTCCCGTCCCCAGCGATGAATTGATGACCACCTTGTACATGCACAAGGTGCTGTATGCCGGCGGGTGTGTCGATCTGACGAATGAGGTCACCGCCCGGGTCGATGCCGACGAAACTCTCAAGCCGTGACGGGCGCGTTTGATTTCGGGGTGCAGATGACTATCACGATGATCGAGTTGGCGAAGCGGCTTGGGGCCACCGTGGTCGGCGCGCCTGCGAATCTCGAGAGCCCGATCGCCGGGATCAGACCGATCGAGGTTGCCGGAGAGGGCGACGTGACGTTCGTCACGGATGCCAGACACCTGGCGGCGGTCGCCGAATCGCGTGCGGCGGCGGTGATCGTGGCCAAGGCCATCGACGGGCTGGACAAACCGCAACTACTGGTCGGCGATGTCAATACGGCGCTCATCCAGACCCTGAACCTCTTCGCCCCGAAGCTCAAGCCCCTCGCGGAGGGTGTGGATCCGTCCGCACGAATCGGTTCCGACGTGCATTTGGCAGCCGGGGTCAGCATCGGCCCGTTTGTCGTGGTTTCCGATGATGTGCAGATCGGCGCCGGCACCGTCATTGCCGCCGGCTGTCGGATCGGGCAGAACACGAAAATCGGGTCAAACTGCCGCCTCGACGCCAACGTAGTCGTGCACCACGACTGCCTGCTGGGCGATCACGTCGTCATCCAGGCCAACAGCACGATCGGGTCCGTCGGGTTCGGCTATGCCTTCATCGACGGGGCCCACAGGTTAATCCCTCACAATGGGGGGGTGATCCTCGAGGATTTCGTCGAGATCGGGGCCAACTGCTGCGTTGACAGGGCGAAATTTGGCAATACGATAGTGGGCGCCGGCACGAAGATCGACAACCTCGTGCAGGTCGCGCACAACGTGGTGATCGGTAAATGCTGTCTGATTGCCGCCCAGGTGGGCGTTGCCGGCAGTTGCCGCCTCGGTGACGGAGTCGTCCTGGCCGGTCAGGTCGGGCTGGCCGACAACATCGAGATCGGCAACGGCGTCATGATCGGCGCCCAGGCCGGCGTGATGAGCAGCGTGGGGCCCGGGGAACGGCTTGCATGGACCCCCGCGCTGAACATCAAAGAAGCGGCGAGGGTGGTTGCCCACATCCTCCGTCTGCCGAAACTCTCGCAAGAGCTCAAGCGCCTGACGGCGAAGGTAGATAGACTTGAAGCTGCAGAAAACGATAAAGGATGAGGTCAAGCTCACAGGCAAAGGCCTGTTCGGGGGCCAGGAGACCACGGTGACTTTTCGCCCGGGTCCGGAGGATACGGGCATCGTCTTCGTGCGGACCGACGTCGCCAACGCCGTGCGGATTCCGGCGACCGCTCCGAGCATTGCCGAGCGGAGTCGCCGCACGAGCGTCAAGAAAGGCGACGTCAGCATCGAGACCGTCGAGCATTGCCTGGCCGCGATTCGCGCCCTGGAGATCGACAACCTCACCATCGAGGTCAATGGGCCCGAGTTGCCCGCCCCCGATTGCAGCAGCGCCGAGTACGTCAGGAGCCTCAAGGCGGCCGGGATCGTCGAACAGAAGAACCCGCGCAAGGAATTCGTCATTCGCAAGCCCTTCAACCTCAGCGCCGCCGACGCGACGATCTACGCGTTGCCCGACTCGGACGGCGAGCTGAACATCACGTATGACCTCGACTACAGCAGTTATCCCGCGATCGGCCGGCAGATCTTCAGCTACCGGTTGACATCGGACAGCTTCGAGGCGGCGATGGCGCCCGCCCGCACCTTTCTGCTGGAGGCCGAGGCCAGGGAGTTCCAGGCCCGCGGGCTGGGCACACACATCGGGCCCGCTGAAATCCTGGTCATCGATTCGGACGGGCCGATCAAGAACGCCTATCGCTTCCCCAATGAGTGCGTGCGGCACAAGATCGTGGACCTGATCGGGGACCTCATGCTGGTCGGCCGGCCCGTGATCGGACGGATCGTGGCCTACAAGAGCGGCCACGCCTTGAACCAGCAGCTCGTCCGCAGGCTCTACGAGGCGGTCCAGCAGCAGGAGCGCATGGACCGATTCGGGACCGACGCGATCCTCGACATCCGGCGGATCCAGAAGATCCTGCCCCATCGGTATCCCTTCCTGCTCGTGGACAAGATCATCGAGGTCGAGGGCGACACGCGGATCAAGGGCGTCAAGAACGTGACCTTCAACGAACAGTTCTTCCAGGGGCATTTCCCGGGGACGCCGATCATGCCGGGCGTTCTGATCGTCGAGGCGATGGC
>DCUI01000079.1 GCA_002327785.1 Phycisphaerales bacterium UBA2218 | reverse complement strand
TGACGGGCTACTTCTCAGCCGTGCATTCGCTGGGCCGCAACGCGGGCATGAACGTCTGGCTGCCCATGCCGTTTACTCATAGGGCCAGGATGACGCTCACCAACGAGGGAAAAGAGGATGTCCCGCTGTTCTACCAGATCGATTACACCAACGGCGACGATTATCGACCCGGCGTCGGTCGCCTGCACGTGCTGTTCCGGCGGGAGAACCCCACAACCGAGAAACAGGATTTCGAGCTTCTGCCCAAGCGCGCGAATCCGGGCCGCTACATCGGCGCGGTGATCGGGATTCGCAACATGCACCCGGCCCAGTGGTGGGGCGAGGGCGAGATCAAGATCTTCATGGATGGCGACACCGAGTACGCCACGATCGTCGGGACCGGCAGCGAGGACTACGTCGGCCTGTCCTATGGGATGCAGCAGACGCCGTACTTCTACAACGGCTGCAGCCTGAACGAGAAGAACTACGTCTCCATGTACCGCTGGCACCTGCCCGACCCGGTTTACTGGAAGCAGGAGGCCCGAATCACGATTCAGCAGATCGCCTGGAAAGACGGCCTGGCCGAGACCTACGACGATTGGTCCACGGCCACCTTCTGGTACGAGCCGATCCCGAGCGCCCCGTTGCCCGAGATGCCGAGTGTCCAGGTCCGGACGATGGAGATCTGGCAGGAACAGAAATAGTGTGTCTTTGTATGATCGTATGACAGACCCCGTGATTGTCCATCTGTCATGCTGAACGGAGTAAAGCATCGGGCCTGCGAACCTGGGATTGCTCAGAGACGCAAGACGGATCCTTCGCTGTTGCTCAGGATGACAAAAGAGGCCAAGAGAAAGGAAGAAACATGCTGAGTAAGACCCCCGTGCTTGTAGTTGTGTTGGCGGCAATGATGATCGTCGGCTGTCAGAAATCGACGGAGAAAACGGCATCGCCCGCGAAGGCGGCCGCCGCCGAGACCGGATTCACAAAATTGTTCAACGGCAAGGACCTTACCGGCTGGGAGACCAGCGGCGGGGCGAAGTGGGTCGTCGAGAAGGGGCTGCTCATCGGGACGCAGGGCGAGAACAACGCCCCCGGCGATCTGTTCAGCGCCGCCGGCTTCAAGGACTTCGAGGCCATCGTTACGTACCGCACAGAGTGGCCGTGCAACAGCGGCGTGTGGTTCCGCTACCAGGAACCCAACAAGGCCTATCAGGCGGATATCCTCGAATACACGAATCCGGAAGCGTACTCGGGGACCCTCTATTGCCCCGGAAAGCTCTTCCTGGCCATCAATGCCGACAAGGCCCTGGTGAACCGCGACGGCTGGAACACGATCAAGATCCGAGCGGAGCGAGACCATCTTCAGATCTGGTTCAACACCCGGCAGGTTGCCGATGTCTACGACACGACGACCGATTCCGGAAAGCTCGGCTTCCAGGTCCACCCCGGCGCCGAGTTCGGTCCGATGAAGATCGTCGTCCGCGAGGTCCTGGTCAAGGAACTGTAGGATGTCGCGAGACAGGTACTTGTATTGACCTGTTTGCCAAAACGATGGGGCCCATGAGCATTTGGCCTGCGAATGGAATATGCCAACGAGCCGGCGCTTCTGTTCACGGGCCGGGTCCCTTCAGAGAGCACCGGCCAGAGCAATCATGGCGACCGGGTGGAACTCACGCACCGGTTGCTGATTCCGCTTTTGTCGTCAGGTCCGGCACCCATTCCGCGAAAAAGAACGGGTAGATGTTGACTCTGAGGGATTCCTCCGATAACGCATCTCTCTCTCGTCAGAGCCTTTGCCAATTGCTCCGCGTCTTGTGGAAACTCATCCTCCAGGATTCGCAGGCAGAGCGCTCGGAGTTTTTCTTGTCTGTGTATTTTCTCTGTGTTCCGTAAGTCCTCGGGCACATCCGCGGCGCGCCGGTAGCGGCACATTTGTCCACTGTTATGTCGTTCTGCTTGAAGTGCCTCTCCAGACGATGAGGCCCCCTCGTCGGCAGTGCGTGGTCCAATGTCAGAATGGGGATTCTCGGGTTTCTGTTTCTATAGTGAAGCATCTCCCATCCCGTTGTTGGAGAGTTTTTCCCAGGGCCTTCCACGCAATGCCCTGTCGAGCCCCTGGGTTTCGATCGTGAAGTAGGTGTCAAAGTCGGGCAGGCGACTGTTGAGGAGCTGCTTGATCGTATCCAGGGTCTCCGGCGAGAAGCAGGATACCTCCACGGCCATCGTCTGGAGGGTCTGATCCAGTTCCGAAGGCGTGACGACCTCATCGAGCAGGCCCCACTTGAGTGCGGAGTGTGCGGAGATCTCCGTGCTCCTGGTCGCCAGGCTGTTGGCCCTGCCCAATCCGACATAGGCGGGCAGCAAATAGAGCAATCCCGCGCCGGGCGGCATATCCAAGTCGCGTCCTTGATTGTAGAAGATGGTGTCGGAGGCGGCGATTCGGTAGTCGCAGGCCAGTCCGATCCCGAGGAACGATAAGGAGACATCGCCCTGAAAGACCATGATCACCGGCCGTTTCACGGATCGCAGCCAACGAATCAGTCCGCCAAACACGTTTTCCTCACGCGCCATTGTGAACCCGGAAAGCGGGCTCGGAAACATGTTGCGCCCTTTGCACGGGTTGTACAGATCGCCCAACCCCTTCAGCAGTGCGCTGCATTGTTCCGGGGAAAAACAACGGCTCGTTCCCCAGAATGCGAGGGCCTTGCCCGGACGATGCGCCAGGTCTTCGAGGAGACAGCGAAGACTCTCGATGGCGTAAGGTGCGTCCGCCATCCCCAGCAGATCGTCGCGGAAACGAACGATGTCCCCCCATTCGAACTGCTCCAGGCAGAGAAAACGCTCCAGGATCGAGAGGTTGGTCTTGTCGAACATGGTTATCCTTTCACTGCTTTCCACCTCTTCGTGTGACCGAGTCAGGGTTGTGTCGTTTCGGCGGACGAGTCGCCGCCTCCGCCCAACACGGCGTAAAGTCTCACATCGTTGGCGAGCTTCGCCAAGCGGAGGTAGACCAGTCCCTGCTGTGCTGCGTACAGAGATCGCTGCGCATCGAGAACACTGAGGTAGCTGTCGATTCCCTTGTCATAGCGAGCAGTGGATAAGCGGTAGGTCTCTGCGGCGGCATCGACCAGGGATTGTTGCGCCGATACCTGCTGGTCCACGGTGCCGCGGACGGCCAGCGCATCGGCCACTTCCCGGAAGGCGCTCTGGATCGCCTTCTCGTACGCAGTGATGGCAACTTTCCTTTGCACTTTGGTGATCCTGTACGCAGACCACGTGCGGGCATCGAAAATCGGCATCGCCACCTGCCCCGCATAGCTCCACGTGCCCGAGCCGGATTTGAACAGGCCGGAAAGCTCATCGCTGGCTGTGCCGAGCGTGGTTGTCAAAGAAATGTTGGGAAAGAAGGCGGCCCGGGCAGCGCCGATATGGGCGTATGCCCCCTGAAGCTGATGTTCCGCGGCGATAATATCAGGTCGGCGCAACAGCGACTCGGAAGACAGTCCAGGGGAAACATCCTCGGGGGGGATAATGCTTGCCAACTGAGCGGGCAAGAGATGCTCCGGCACGGAAGAGCCGACCAGCAGATTCAAGACGTTTTCATCCTGTGCCACCAGTTGGGTGTAAGAGGCAATATCTCCGCGGGCTGTGTCCACGGGCATTTGAGCCCGGCGCAGGTCCAGCTCGGTCGCAACACCGACCTCGTATTGCCGTTGCACCAACTTGTAGGCGGCTTGCTGGGACTGAAAGGTGTTCTCCGCCAGGGCCAGACCCTCTCGGTCGGCGACCAGGGCCAGATAGGCGTGGGCCACCGAGGATACCAACATAATCTGGGCACTGCGGCGGGCCTGTTCCGTGGCCAGGTATTCCCGCAGCGCGCGATCTTCCAGGCTGCGGAGACGGCCGAAGAAATCGATTTCCCAGGAAAGGATGCCGAGATTGACATTGTATTGCTCGGTGGTCCGGGGATATCCGGGCGATGTCAGATCGGCGGAAGAGCGCTGCTTGCTGCCACCGGCCGTTGCATAAACGGCCGGGTAGAGTTCATTGCGTTGGATGCCGTAGAGGGCGCGCGCCAATTCGACATTCAAGGCGGCCAAGCGGAGGTCGCGGTTGTTGTCCAGGGCCGTCTCAATGACCTGTCGCAGCTTCTCGTCGGTGAAGAACTCCCGCCACGGAAGTTCCAAAGCTGTCGGCGCGCCGGTCGCAGCCGGGGGTTCCCCATAGGCTGCACCCGTCGGCCAGACGGCAGGCACGGGAGCTTCAGGCCGTGTGTATTCCGGCGCCATCGTGCATCCGGCGGTGCAGATCGTGATTCCACTCAGCAAGAGAAAAACATTCGTCTTCATTTCGATTCATTCCCCGATGCGGTTGTTTCGGCGCTTTCGATTCCTGGTTGTGGCTTTCGTCTGCCAAAGGTCTTCTCGATCAGCACATAAAACAGCGGTGCAAACAGGAGCACCAGCAAAGTGCCCGTGATCATCCCTCCAAGCACCGTGGTGCCGATGGCGTTCATGGCCCCTGCNNTCAGGATGGCGTTCTTGGTGGCCAGCCCCAGGGTGTTCAACAGCCCGATCTGGAAGTAGATGTCGCTGGGCAAGCCGCGCAGCGTCGAAGCGGCAAAACCACCGATGACCCCGAGAGGCAGGATCAACAGGACCGCGATGGGAATATCCCATTTCCCGTACAGGGCTGCCAGAAAAAGAAAGACGATCAGGATGGAAAAGGTATAGAGCAGCCCGGTCTGGGCCGAAGCCTGTCGCTCCTGGTAGGAAAGCCCGGTCCAGTCATAGCCAACGCCCTGCGGCAGCCTGGCGGTGATTTCTTCCATGGCCCGCATGGCGTTGCCGGAACTCCGGCCCGGCGCCGGCTCGCCCCAGATATTGAGTGAGGGAAAGCCGTTGAAACGCTCCAGCTTCGGCGCGCCGCTCGTCCAATGGCCGGACGCAAAGGACGAAAAGGGGACCATCGTGCCCACGGTGTTGCGCACGTAGAGGTTCTCCAGATCCTTGGGGAGCATACGATACGGGGCGTCCGCCTGGACGAAGACGCGCTTGACCCGCCCTCCTTGGATGAAGTCATTCACATAGGCGCTGCCGAAGGCCGCCGAGATAGTGCTGTGGATAGAGGAAATGGGCAGACTTTGGGCGCCCGCCTTGCTCCAGTCCACGTCCACTCGGTATTCGGGAACGTCCTCCATGCCGTTGGGCCGCACGTTCATCAATCGCGGGTCCTGCGCCGCCATACCAAGGAGCTGGTTGCGGGCCTGCATCAGGGCATCGTGCCCCACGCCACCGCGGTCCACTAACTGGAAGTCGAACCCCAGGGCACTGCCCAATTCCACGACAGCGGGCGGCGGAAAAGCGAACACCAGGGCATTGCGAATCGCAGAGAACTCCGCCGTGGCCCGGGCTGCAATGGCCTTGACACGCAGATCAGAACGTTTGCGCAGGTTCCAGTCCTTCAGTTTGACAAACACCATGCCGTTGTTCTGCCCCCTACCGGAAAAGCCCATGCCGACAATTGTCATGCAGGATTCCACCGCATCCTTCTCGTGCTCCTGAAAATATCGCTGGACTTCATCGGCGACCGCCTGGGTCTGCTCCAAGGTAGCGCCGGTGGGCATCATGATCTGGGCCAGGAGGATTCCCTGGTCTTCGTCCGGGAGATAGCCGGTCGGCATGCGCATGAAGAGGAATCCCAGGCCGGCCACAATCACAATGTAGACGACCACATACCGCAGCTTCCGAGCCAGCGTATGGCCGAGCAGTTTCACATACGCATCGCGGAACCGGTTGAACCCGCGGTCGAACCAGAGGAAGAACGGGCGCAGGACCCGGAACCCGGTTTCCGCCGCCTCGTGCCCCTTGGCAACCGGCTTGAGGATCGACGCGCACAGCACCGGTGTCAGGATCAGGGCCACCGTCACCGACAGCACCATAGACGTGACGACGGTCATGGAGAACTGGCGGTAGATGATCCCGGTGGAGCCACTGAAGAACGCCATGGGGCCGAACAAGGCCGACAGCACCAGGGTGAAGCCGATCAGGGCGCTGGTGACCTGGCCCATGGACTTGGTCGTGGCTTCCTTGGGCGAGAGCCCCTCTTCGCTCATCAGCCGTTCCACGTTCTCCACCACCACGATGGTGTCGTCCACCAACAGCCCGATGGCGATCACCATGGCGAACATGGTCAGCATGTTGATGGAAAAGCCGAACGCTCCCAGCGCGGCACAGGTGCCCAGGAGCACGACCGGCACCGCGATGGTGGGAATCAGCGTCGCGCGCATGTTCCCCATGAACAGCCACATGACCAGGAAGACCAGCAGAATGGCTTGGAGCAGGGCCTTGACCGCCTCGCCAATGGCTACTTTGACGAATGGGGTGGTGTCATAGGGATACACGACCTTCATCCCCGGCGGAAAGTAGCGGCTCATCTCCTCCATCCTGCTCTTGATGGCATTGGCCGTTGCCAGCGCGTTGGCGCCGGGCGCCTGCCGGATGGCCAGAGCAGCCATGGGATTGCCGTTGTGATGACCCTCGATATCGTAGAACTCGGTCCCCAGTTCGGTTCGTCCTACATCCTTGACGCGCACGACGGAGCCGTCGGGATTGGTGCGCAGAGGAATGGCGGCGAATTCGTCCGGAGTCTGGAGGAGGTTCTGGACAACGATGGAGGCGTTCAGACGCTGGCCTTCCACCGCCGGAATCCCCCCGAACTGACCGGCGGAGACCTCCACATTGTAGGCCTGCAACGCCGCGATCACATCGGCCACGGTCAGGTGGTAATTGGCCAGCTTATCCGGGTTCAGCCAGATGCGCATGGCATACTGTGAGCCGAAGGATTCCACCTCGCCGACTCCGGGCACGCGCGACAGAACCTTCTCGAGGTTGGACACGGCGTAGTCCTGCAGGTCGTGGTTGTTCATGCTGCCGTCTGCGGAGACCAACCCTACAATAATCAGGTAATTCCGCGTTGACTTGCTGACCTTGACGCCCGAGCGCTGGACCACCTCCGGCAAACTGGCCATGGCGAGCTGGAGCTTGTTCTGGACCTTGGCCCAGGCCAGGTCCGGATCGGTCCC
>DCUI01000215.1 GCA_002327785.1 Phycisphaerales bacterium UBA2218 | reverse complement strand
CCGGCCTGATCGACGATGTGCGAGTATACAGTCGGGCGGTGCAGCCGTAATACTGGATTATGTCCTTTGCCATGTACGGATGGGGTGGTGCGACCGGATGCCACCCCCCTTCTTGTTGTTCGGTTGTCCAACGCTACTGAGCGGGACCGCGAGCTTGAGGCAGCTTGCCACGCCACTGGTCGGCTTCGTCTGTCTTGTTCCGGGATGCGTACAGCTGGATCAGCAAGTGCACTATCTCGGCAGTTGTGGAATCATATGTGTCCGATGCGGCAGTGCTGAGGTGATAGGCTCGCAAAAGAGCGGCCTCGGCATTTTCCAGATCGCCGGCACGATAGAGTGCCTCGCCCAGAGTCTTCTGGAAATCTGCCTTTCCAGGCTCCTTTTCGACCGCCTTGCGAGCGAGGAAGAGGGCCAATGGCAAGAGTCTGTCACGCAAATCACGAGGACTTGAGAGTATGGCCTGAGAGCGGGCACTACAGCCGGCGGCGTGATATGGCGTAAAACGGAAAACGCGTTCGAGTTCTGCCAAGTACGCGGCAGCCCGTCCATCCGCGATCCACAGGGCGGCGTCGGTTCGACGCAGGTGCCCATCGATGTAGTTCGGGTCGACGGCGATCCCGCGATTGCAGCGCTCGATCAGGTCCAGGCAATGCTCCGCCTCAGTCCGACCGTCCCCAAAGGCATCGGCCGTGGGGCGGTTCGGGTCCAGATCGACGAGCCAGATTTCCCAATAGGGATGACCCAGTTCCATGACCATGCGTGTGCCGTGCGGAGACCATCTGGCGATGGTCGCGGGCCCATCGATCATACGGCGGGCTTGGCCCGTGTGCGTGTCCAAGATCCAAAGACCTATGTCGGATCCGTGATATCCCCCGATCGCAATCTCGCGGCCGTCGGGGCGCCACTGGTAGATCAGGCCGCGGCACGGAAAGGGCGGGGCGAGCCAGGTGATGACCGGTTGCTGTGACGATATCTCGATGATGTCAAAACGTCGGAACCGGGCGTCCGCAGCGTAGCGTTCGTGGGGTGAGATCACCGAGTAGGCACCACAGCCTTCCAGAACATCTGTGGGAGACAATGTGTCCTGGTCCAAGGAAACCCGACGCAGTGTCCCCGAGGGGGTACGGTAGTACAAACGCTTCGAATCAGAACTCCACGTGGGCTGCCATCCGGGGCCAATACAGCGAGTGGCATGCGAAGCAAGCTCGATAACCCAGATCTCCTCCACGGATTTGGTACCCGGGCGGCCGCTCGTTCGGTGCCTCTCCACGGTCTCCGTGGGTTCGGAAACGGCACTGAGATTGAGGCTGTGTCGATCCCGAATATAAGCGATGTACCTGCCGTCCGGTGACCATACTGGATCTTTTCCCGGCATGGTGAGTAACTCGGTTTCGCCGGTGTTCGGATCGAGGATGGCCACTGCGCTGGCGCCATAGATACCTTGGGAATACGCTATCTTCGTGCCATCGCCAGACCAACTCGGTGAAAAGCCACCTGAGACAACTCGTCTGGCCTGACGACTTAGACGGTGATGGTAGTCCGCTGCTTCACGCATCGCCCAGAAGGCAAGACATCCGGATGGGTTGACGGAAGCGGGGTATGGCTGGTTATGTGACAGCGCGTCACTGGTATATTGAATGATGTGATGACCAAACCAGTCTCTGGTGTTCCAGGAGCCGAGACCCCAGGCGTGGGGGCTATACTCGGTTTGCGCCCACGGTTGATTGATAACATGTTCGTAATGACGCCGGGCCTGCTCATACTGGCCCAGGGCCATGAAGGCCATGAAGACTTGCACATGACGGGATAGATTCTCTGGCTCCAGGGTACTTGCACGCTGGGCATCCGCAAGCGCCGAGGCGAATCGGCCCATACGCATGGATGTCTCCCAGCGCTCGCCGTAAAGGACAGGATCATCCGGGGCCAACAGAATGGCGGCCTGGTGGTCGGCAAGGGCCTCCTCGAAGCGTCCCTGTTCCCGGGCGGCCAGGGCGCTGAGCTGGTAACCCGCGGGATTGCTACTGCGAAGGCCGATCATGTGAACGGCATCCCTGCCCATGCTGTGATAGTCCTTCCGGGCATAATGCAGGTAGGCCCGTTCGCGGAGAGAGTCGTAATGGTCCTTGTCCTGTTTCAGGGCCTTGTCCAACAGGGCAAGCTTGCTGTGGATATTGCTTTCGGCCTTGGCCTGAAGGAAGTAATACTGGGCGGTCTCAGCGATGAGTCTTTCGGCCTCGCGTCTATGATGTTCCCCCTTCCTCACGTTTTCCTGCGTCTTGCCGGGCGGCCAGGGGTCGGTCTCGTAGTAGATGCCGGCCAAAAGACAATGGGCCTGACCGGAGATGTCATCCGATTCGTCGAGGAGACCTTCAAGCTCCGTGACGGCGGTGGCCACCTCCTTCTGTTCCATGAGAGTCTGCGCCCGGAGTAGTCTTGCCTGCCGACCCACGTGGGGACTACGCACGATCGTATCCAGGCTGGTCAGCGCCTCGCTGTACTTTCTGCTTCCCACCAGTTCCTGTACGTGCGCCAGGAGATTTCGATGCTCCAGCGACCGGGCGTGGCGATGCTCCCTCCTGGCCCGGCCATACATGAGCAAGGCGGTAGAGCCTCCGACGAGCACCAGGGCCGTCATCACGAGTGCCATGACTGCCTGCCGGTGACGGCGCACGAACTTCCCGACGCAGTAGACTACCCCTGGTGGGGCGGCGCTGACGGGCCGGTAATCCAGGCAGCACCGGATGTCTGCGGCCAGGGCATCGACGCTGGCATAGCGACGGTTGCGATCCTTCTCCATTGCCTTGAGGGTGATCCAGTCCAGGTCGCCCCGCAACCTGTGCCGCAGAGTTCGCACATCGGTCCGCCGTCTGCGCGCCGACTCCGTCGATTCTGCCACCGAGGTCCTGCCCAGCCTCGTGCTGGGGGTCGCCGGGTCTTGTTCGCAGATGACCTTTCGGATCTGTTCGATTCCTCCTGCACGAAAGGCCCCACGATCAAAAGGCAACAAGCCGGCCAGCAGTTCATAGAGGAGAACGCCGAGAGAATAGACATCCGTCCGCGTATCGATATCCTGGTTCCTCAAGCTCGCCTGCTCCGGGCTCATGTACTCGGGCGTTCCCACCAACTGCCCCTGCTCCGTGCAAAGAGTCCGTTCAGTCAAGGGCTGGCTGATGGCGCGGGCCACGCCGAAATCGATGACCTTGGGAACCTCTTCGCCATCCTGAATCATGACCAGTATGTTCGAGGGCTTCAAGTCACGGTGGATAATCCCCTTCTGATGGGCGTGCTGAACGGCCTCACATACGTGCAGAAACAGGGACAGGCGCTCTTCCACGGTCAGTTGACGGCTGTCACAGTGCTCGGTGATCGGAACGCCTCTGACATGCTCCATCACGAAATAGGGCCGGCCGTTCTCGGCCAGGCCGGCGTCAAACACGCGTGCCACATGGGGATGGTCCATCAATGCCAGGGCCTGCTGCTCGGCCTCGAAACGGGCGAGCACCCGTTTGGAATCCATACCGGGCTTAATGATCTTCAGGGCGACCTTCCGCCGGATGGGATGCCGTTGCTCAGCCAGGTAAACGACTCCCATCCCGCCCTCGCCGAGCACACGAAGCAGTCTGTAAGGCCCGACGCGACCACCGGGATACTCCGCGAGCGCGTCCAGAGACAGGGTCGCTTCCCCCGCGGCGGCCTCCGGAGGTTCGGTCGCCTGATCCTGCGATCGTTCGGCGCCGATCGACAGGAGCCTGTCCAGTCTCTCAGGTCGTGCTCCCAGGATGGGATCTTCGTTCTTCATCAGAGTTCCACAGCCTATTTTCCGCTTTCCCACGCTGTCACGGTATACTGGCTGTCTCTATACGTATCCGCACGTGAACAGTGATGCGCGCATCACTCCTCAAAAAACCTGAGCATTTCTCCCAGTTCCTCTTCGACCGCCTCACCCGTTAGAACGGTCTGACGAACGTGGTCGCGCAGCACCGTCTGAAAGTGCCTCTTGACCGTCGTGAGCATGTGGGAGGCGGTATCCTCTTTCTCAATCCGGTACTGCTCGCAGAGCTGCCGGAACGAAGGCACGGGATGGTCCTGCAGCAGCGGCGGCAGCATGCAATCGGGGAGTTTCTGGTCCGGCCTGATCGACGACGTGCGGATCTACCCCGACTTCGCGGATTCGGGGGTTG
>DCUI01000183.1 GCA_002327785.1 Phycisphaerales bacterium UBA2218 | reverse complement strand
TGAAAATCCGTGTGTCGGCGGTTCACCACCTGCTCGTGGTGAAGCATCTTTTGCTTGGTGGCGGTCCCGCCGGGGGCGGAGAAGCCGCCGAGGCCGCCGTCCGTGCGGAGGACGCGGTGGCAGGGGACGATCAGCGGCATCGGATTGGAGGCCATGACGCCGCCGACGGCCCGGGCGGCTCCGGGGTTGCCGACTTGCCGGGCCAGGTCGCTGTAAGTCCTTGTCTGGCCGAAGGGTATGGCTCGGCAAGCATGCAGGATTTTTCGGCCGAACGCTGTGGTGTGGTCGAGAAGGACAGGCGGATCGGTGCTGAAATCGACGTTTTCGCCCTCGAAATAGGCGATGATCCGCTTCTGGAGGTCCGGCAGGAAGCCCCGGTTGAGCCGGATGTCTTCGCCGGGAGGGTCCAAACCAAGGAGCAGTCCGCGTTCTGCTGCCTGGAGGCTTGGTACAGGCAGGCAAGTTCGGCTGGCGGCGGCGTCCGTGCCGGCCAAGCCGAAATAGCCCCATGTCGTCCGAAAAACCGTATAGTGTAGCATCTGTAACTTCCCTTCTTCCGGTCGGCTGCAGAATAGCATGGCGGGACGGGTGCAGTCAACATGCCGGCGGCAACTCGTTCGCAGTGTGCCTGTGAGGGCATATCTTCAAGGCAAGGAAGATAACGCTTTACGGCGTCCCTACAGACATGCCTCCCAGGCACCGCTCCTGGGCCGGGTTACGCCACCGGGATGGCAGCGGGCATCCTGCAATCTTACGGCAGGGCAGCGAAATTCGTTGACGCATCCGGCGAATTGTGCTAAGAAAGAGAGTTTTTACAAAGGCCGGGCTCATGGTATGTCGCTGGATGACCTGAGAAAACGCATAGATGAGATCGACGCACAGCTTGTTGACCTGCTCAACGAGCGGGCGAGCGTCGTTGTCGAGATCGGCAAGCTCAAGACGCAGGCCGAGCGGCCGATCTATGCGCCCGATCGCGAGAAGCAGGTGCTCGATAAGGTCGTGAAGGCCAACAAAGGGCCTTTGCCGGACCGGACTCTTGTGGCGATCTGGCGGGAGATGATGAGCGGATCGTTCGTGTTGGAGAAGCGGCCTCGGATCGCGTACCTGGGACCGGGTGGCAGCTTCAGTCATACGGCCGCCATGCTCAAGTTCGGGCGGAGCGTCGAGTACGAGCCCCTGGCGGATATCCGAAGCATCTTCGACGAGATCTGCAAGAGCCATTGCGACCTGGGCATCGTGCCGGTCGAGAACTCGACCGGGGGCGGGGTCGTCGAGACGCTCGATGCGCTGGTCGATACGGACGTGAAGGTTTGTGCCGAGGTGTTGATGACGATCCATCATAACCTGCTGGCCAACTGCACACTGGAGGAGGTCGAGAAGGTCTACTCCAAGCCGGAGGTGTTCGCCCAGTGCCGCAACTGGCTGGCCTCGACGTTCAAGGAGACCAACACGATTGCGGTGGCCTCGTCGGCCAAGGCGGCTCAGATGGCCGCGGAGGAATCGTACGCAGCGGCCATCGGATCGAGAGTGGCCGCGGAGTTGTACGGGTTGAACGTCGTCTGCGAGAACATCGAGGACATCGCGAACAACGTGACGCGGTTTCTCGTGGTCAGTCGCGAAGACGCCCGGCCGACCGGCGAGGACAAGACCTCGATCATGTTCAGTACGGCTCACAAGGCCGGCGCCTTGGCGGACGTGCTGGAGACGTTCAAGAAGTACAGCATCAATTTGACCAATATCGAGTCCAGACCGAGCAAGAAGCGCGAATGGGAATACCATTTTCTGGTCGATTTCCTCGGCCATCGGACCGAGGAACGGGTGCAGAGCGGGTTGGAAGAGGCCCGACAGCACTGCCTGCAGCTTTCGATCCTTGGCAGCTTCCCCCGCGCCAAGGAAGTGCTGTAGCCGCGGCATGGATATTGGAACCGGAGTTTTGAAGGATACAGGAGAAAACGATGAGAAAGCCGTTCGTAGCCGGCAACTGGAAGATGAACACGGACAGCCGCTCCAGCGTGGAACTGGCACAGGGAGTGGCCAGGGGCGCCTCGGGCCTGGCCGGCGATCGGGTCAGCGTGGCCCTGATCCCGCCGTTTGTGTACGTGCAGTCGGTCGTGAGGGCCGTCAGCTCCACCGGCGTCGCGGTCGGCGCCCAGGATGTCTACATCGAGTCCAAGGGCGCCTTCACCGGTGAGATCAGCCCCGCGATGCTCAAAGACATCGGCTGCAACTATGTCCTGTGCGGGCACTCCGAGCGGCGTCACGTCATCGGCGAGTCGGATGAACTCGTGGGCAAGAAGGTCATGGCCTCCCTCGGCGGCGGCCTGCTGCCCATCCTCTGTATCGGCGAACTACTCGAGGAGCGAGATGCCGGCCAGACGGAGGCCGTGGTCACCCGGCATCTCGAGACCGGCCTGGCCGGCCTGAGCGTGGACAAGATGTCCGCCGTGACGATCGCCTACGAGCCCGTCTGGGCGATCGGGACCGGCCGGACCGCCACGCCGCAGCAGGCGCAGGAAGTACACGAATTCATTCGCGGCCTGTTGGCCGACATGTTCGATAAGAAGCTGGCCGATGAGGCCCGCATTCTCTACGGCGGCTCGGCCAATGCCGGCAACGCCAAAGACCTGATGGCCCAGAAGGATGTGGATGGCCTCCTCGTCGGCGGCGCCAGCCTCAAGGTCGATGACTTCGTGAAGATCATCCAGGCCGCTGCGTAGAGCGATGCATGGTACGGGTCGCAATCGGGCCTTGTTGGAGCCGGGCTGCGGAATCGGATATAATCGCATGGCGCCGCCTGTTTGAGCCGGCGCGACTAAGTGGTTTGTTTTTGAGGCGTTCGTATGACTTTACTACCGCTGTTGGCAGTTGGCATTCTGATGAAGTTCGTGGCCGTCCTGTTCGTGATGGTCTCGGTGGTCCTGATCCTGGTGATTCTGATCCAGAAGGGCCGGGGCGGCGGACTGAGCGGGGCGTTCGGCGGCGGCATGGCCAGCGGCCTGCTGGGCTCCAAGACCGGTGATTTCCTCACGTGGGTCACGATTGGCCTAGTCGCCGTCTTTCTGGGCCTGGCGGTCCTGATGGCCAAGTTCTTCCGACCGAGCGTCAGCGGGTTTGGCGTCGAGGCCCCGGCTGCGTCGACGCAACCCGCTGAGACGACGAGTCAGCCGGCCCCGGTGACGACGACGCAAACTGCAGCGCCGACCGAGCAGCCGGTCCCTGCGGCCGAGCCTGCCGCGGCGCAGCCGGGGACGACGGACGGCGGAACTCCGCAGCCGACGGAGGACGCCGGCTCAGGCGGGACCGGCGTCGAATAGACGTCCCGGCGCGAATCCGGTGCGACGTTGTCTGGGAATGCGTGTGGATTTCGCGTTGGATCGGCAACGACGACCTGGCGGCGCAGTTTGCCGGCGGTCTGCCGCGAACGGGATCACGCGATGGATGGACCTTGAGTCGTACCCTCCAAGTGCGGGAAGGGCCCCGTTGCAGATCATGCATCGGAGGCGTGGCGACTGGGTTTGATGGTGTTTCACCTTTAGAGAGAGTGAATGACGATGCTGAACAGTATGACGGGATATGGTGAGGCGATCGGCGAGCTGGAAGGCGTCTCCTATGCCGTCGAGATCAAGACCGTCAACAACCGATACCTCAAGACCATTATCAAGCTCCCGGAGGGTGTCACGTTCCTCGAAGAGGATATCGACAGAGAGTTGCGCAAACGTCTGTCTCGCGGCACGGTGAACTACGTGGTTCGGCTCAAAGGGGCGCCGGCCAGTTCCCTGTTCGATATTGACGAGGCGGCTCTCGGGGCCATCGTATCGCGGCTGAAGGGAATCAGTTCTTCCGTGGGTGTGACGGGGACCATCGATCTGGCCGGCCTATTGGAATTGCCCGGGATCGTCCAGCCGGTGCAACCGGACGAGGAGCAGTGCGCCAGGATCAGGCAATTCGTGCTCCGCCTGACCGGCGAGGCCCTGGACAAACTTCAGCGGATGCGGGAGACCGAAGGCCGCTTCCTCCAGGCCGATTTGGAAAAGCACTGCGATGTGATGATCCAGGAATTGGAGAGCGTCCGCCAGCGAAGCGGTTCGGTGGTCCTGGAATACGCCAAGCGGCTCCGCCGGCGTGTGGAGGAACTGCTGGCGGAGGCGAAGCTCAAGCTCGACGAGCAGACCCTGGCGCGGGAAGTGGCGATCCTGGCGGATCGATCGGACATCTCGGAAGAGATCGCCCGGCTCGACGCCCACCTGCAGCAATTTCGCCAGATCTGCCAGACGGATGGTCAGGCCGGTCGGAGACTGGATTTCCTGAGCCAGGAGATGCTTCGCGAAGCGAATACCGTGGCCAGCAAGGCCGCCGATGCCGGCATTGCCAGGTCCGTCGTAGACATCAAGTGCTGCATCGAGCGCCTCAAGGAGCAGGTCCAGAACGTCGAGTGATGACCCAGGCAGACAATCCAACAAAAGGAACTCGCGGCAAGCTGGTTGTCATCAGCGGTCCCTCCGGCGTCGGCAAGAGCACGATCACCAAGGCGGTGATTGAGCGGCTTCCGGATGCGCTTCTGAGCATCTCGATGACGACGCGGCTTCAGGCGCCGGGCGAGCAGGACGGCCGGGAGTACTGGTTCGTCTCACGGGACGAGTTCCGCAGGCGAATCAAGGACGGCTTGTTCCTGGAGCACGCCGAGGTCTTCGGCAACCTCTACGGCACGCCTCGCGACAAGACTGAGGAAGCTCTGGAGGCCGGCAGGACGGTGATCCTGGAGATCGATGTCCAGGGCGGCAGGCAGGTCAAGGTGATCTATCCCCAAGCGGTGATGATCTTCATCCTGCCCCCGAGCACCGAGGCTCTGGCCGATCGGATCGGTCGGCGAGGTCGCGAGAGCGGCGAGGTTGTCGCCCGGCGGCTCCGCGGCGCACAGAGCGAAATCGCCGCTGCCTCGAAATGTTATGAGAATCAGGTGGTCAACGATGACCTGGAACGGGCAATCGATGAAGTGATCCGGATCATCGAAAGTGCCCCGGACGCATAGTTTGGAGAACACAGATGCTGGAAGAACTCAAGAGTGATGAAATCGTCAAGAAGGTCGGCGGCCGGTTCAAGCTGGCGGCGCTGATCCAGAAGCGCATGCTCGAGCTGCTGCAGGGCTCTCGGCCCCTGATCGAGAACACCGAGGGCAGGACCATGATGGAGATCGTGGTCCAGGAAATCCTCCAGGACAAAATCACGGTCGATGAGACGCCTTATGTGCGCAAGCCCAAGGCGGAGACCGAGAGCAGGAGCGACGAGCTGGATCGGTTGTTCGAGAAGCGCTCTCTGTAAGGGTCCGGGAGAGGGGATACAGGTGCTGAAGGACCTGAACATTCTGTTGGGGGTGACGGGCGGGATCGCCGCCTATAAAGTGGTGGACCTGGCCAGCAAGTTGACGTCCGCCGGGGCTCACGTTCGGACGATGATGACGGAAGCCGCTTGCCGGCTCGTCGGCCCCAAGAGCTTCGAGGCGGTCGCCGCGGCGCCGGTGTACACGAGCCTCTGGAGCGATGCCGAGGGCCACAGCAGCGCCCATATCTCTTTGGCCGATTGGGCGCAAATCGTGGTCGTGGCGCCGGCCAGCGCCGACATTCTCGGCAAAGCCGCCAACGGCATCTGCGACGATCTGCTCAGCACGACCCTGTGCGTCTGCTGGGCGACGCCGACGCTGTTTGCGCCGGCAATGAACACCCGCATGTGGGAAAGCCCAGCGGTGAAACGCAACGTCGAGACTCTGCGGGCGGCGGGCATCCGCATGGTGGGCCCGGCAGCGGGACGCTTGGCCTGCGGCACGGAAGGCGTCGGCAGAATGGCCGAGCCCCAGGAAATCCTCGCGGCCATCGAGGAGCTGGCCGCCGAGAGAATCAAGAGTCGTGAATAGAGAAGTTCCGTCGGTTGGTTTCCTTTTTGTCATGCTGAACGGAACCCAGTGGAGTGAAGCATCTGGAACGCGGCCCCAAGTACTCTTTAGGATTTGTGCCGGATTGTGGATCGTGGCCCAGATCCTTCGCTTCGCTCAGGATGACAATTTCACGCAGGTTTCACAATTGACTCCTTCGATCTCGCATCTTGTGATATGACTCAGCGGGGGACGCTATGCGGATTCTGATCACAGCGGGGGGCACCCGCGAGTACATCGATCCGGTGCGATTCATCTCGAACGCCAGCAGCGGCCGGATGGGCTATGCTCTGGCCAGTGCGGCGTTGAAAGCCGGCCACAAGGTCACGCTGATCACCGCCCCAACGGCCCTGAAACCCCCGGCGGGCGCCCACGTCATTCCCGTCGAGAGCGCCAACCAGATGTTCAAGGCGGTGAAGGACCGGTTTCCCAAGTGCGACTGCCTGATCATGGCCGCGGCAGTCTCCGACTATGCCCCCACCAGGCCCTCCAAAACGAAACTCAAGAAGCGCGCTGCGAAGCTCATCCTCGAACTCAAACCCACGCCCGACATCCTCAAGTGGGCCGGCAGGCACAAGACCGGGTCACGAGCCACGGGCCGCCGGTCACAGATCGTCGTCGGTTTTGCCCTGGAAGACAGGGATCTGCGTGCCAACGCCGAGCGGAAGCTCCGCGAGAAGCACCTCGACATAATCGTCGCCAACGCACCAGGCGCCATCGGAGCGGAACGATCCTCGGTGCATATCAAGACCCGCGGAGCAGAGTGGATTGAAATGACGAGTAGAGACAAGGCAATGGTCGCCCGGACAATTGTGTCTCTGGTTGACAGCGGCGCGGAGTGAGCAGGCAAAGCATGGCTGCGCGAGCGTACGCATGTGAGTCTGTTGTCCCCCATGTTCAAGCTATGAAGCGGTCCAAGTCGGGAAAGGCGGCGGCGACGGCCTTGTTGACGAGCTTGTGGTTGGTCATGTTGACGGCGGCGGCGTGGCCGGGATCGCGCGCGGCGAAGGCATGCACGCCCAGCGAGGCGAGCTGGCGGACGTAGGGGAGCGTCGCGTTGCACAGGGCCAGGCTCGATGTCCGGCTCACTGCGCCGGGGATGTTCGTCACGCCGTAGTGCACCACGCCGTCCACGAGGTAGACCGGGTCGCTGTGTGTCGTGGGGTGGGAGGTCTCCATGCAGCCGCCCTGGTCGATCGAGACGTCCACGATCGCGCTGCCGGGCTTCATCCTGCTCACGAGAGCTCGCGTCATGAGGACGGGAGCGCGACCGCCGGGGATCAGGACGGCCCCGATCACCAAGTCGGCACGCGGGGCGTAATCCTCCACGGTGTGTGGATCGCAGAAGATCGTGTTCACGTTGGCGGGCATCATGTCGCTGAGGTAGCGGAGGCGGTCCAGGTGGATGTCCATGATGGTGACGTTGGCCCCCAACCCGGCGGCCATCCGGGCGGCATTGGTCCCGACGATCCCGCCGCCGAGGACCAGGACGTTGGCCGGCGCCACGCCGGGAACCCCTCCGAGCAGGACTCCCCGACCGCCCATCGGCCGTTCGAGGCACTTGGCCCCTTCCTGAATGGACATCCGGCCGGCGATCTCGCTCATGGGCGTCAGCAGGGGCAGGCGGCCTTCGGCATCTTCGAGCGTCTCGTACGCCACGGCGGTGATGCCGCAGTTGAGGCAGCCGGCCGTCAGCTCCCGCGAGGAGGCGAAATGGAAGTAACAGAATACGATCTGGCCCGCGCAAAGCCTGGCGAGTTCGGCCGGCTGGGGTTCTTTGACCTTGAGGATCAGGTCTGCCCGCTGGTAGATCTGCTCGGCTGTCTCCGCGATCTCGGCCCCGGCGGATGCGTACAGTCGATCGTCGAAACCGCTGTTGAGCCCGGCTTGTCTCTCGATCAGAACGGTATGGCCGTCCCGCGTCAGCAGTTCCGCTCCCACAGGAAGCAAGCCGACCCGGTGCTCATCCTTCTTGATCTCCTTCGGCACGCCAACGATCATGTTTGCCCTTTCGTAGCACGGCCATCNNTCGTCCTTCGTGATGATCGATTCGAAGGTGTAGCCTGCCCCTTCGATGTTCTCGCGGGCGCCTTGTTTGCGGTCGATGACGCAGACGATCTTCCGGACCTTGGCGCCCGCGTCGGTGATGACCCTGGCGGCTTCGAGGACCTGGCCGCCGGTGGTGGCGATGTCCTCGACGAGCAGGACCACGTCGCCGGCCCTGAGCACGCCTTCGACGAGCTTGCTCGTGCCGTAGTCCTTCTTGCTGTTGCGAACGATGATCCAGTTCTTACCGGTCTGCATCGCGGTCGTCGCAGCCAGCGCCACGCCGCCCAGCTCCGCCCCCGCAATCAGCGTGACGTCCTCGGTCATGTGCCTGGCGAACTCCTTGCCAAGCGCCTTGAGGATGTCCGGGCAGGTCTCGAAGAGGTACTTGTCGAGATAGTATTTGCTCCGCTTGCCGCTGCGAAGGACGAAATCGCCTTCAAGATAAGCAGTCTGTTTGATACGCTGGATGAGTTCGTTTCTGGTCACGGGAAAACCCTCTGAATTTGCCATTCACTATTGCGGGGCGACCAGGCTTGTGAGTCGGGCCTTGGATCCCGCTGCTCAAATAGTAAAGTATCAACTGTAAATCGTCAACTTGGACGATACAGAGCGACCAGGACGGGCAGGGCCCCTCGGCGGCAGGAGTCTGCCTATCTCGCCAGTGTTTGCGTCATGCCGCGATTCGCCTCTAAAATGGCAGAAGTCGAGTTGAGACCGACTTGCCGAATACCCCGAAGCCGACCCGGCCGGATTTCTCTTTCGATTCAATTCATCCTGATCTCTGCTCCCCTCCACCCATAACTGGCCGGTCACTGATGCAAAGAGAATTGACTTGACATTCCCACGTAGATGTGCTTTGCTTGTACTGAACGGACAGGGAATTCGGCACCACAGACGGGCATCGTTCTATTTG
>DCUI01000109.1 GCA_002327785.1 Phycisphaerales bacterium UBA2218 | reverse complement strand
GACCAAGATCGAGAATATCTCGACGGCCGCGCCAAAAGTGAAGGCCAAGTGAGCCACGAGCCGATTCCAATTGATGATGGATGAATGGCGATGGATGATTTGCCCCCGCGCGGCGGATACCCGTCGGGTGTGCGAGCGATCATCCATCTTTCGCGGTCTATAGTCGATTGTATCGATAGCTGGGATGGGCAAGGACTTCAGAGTGGGATTGATGACGGGCGTGGTGCTGGCCGGCGCCGCCTTGGTCTGGGTGGCGACCCGGCCAAGTCTGAGTCCCCAGGCGCAGATCGCCCCTGCCGGGGCGGCTTCTTCCGAGGCCGGACGGGCATCCGACAAACCGCTGCCGTGGGAGAACGCCGATGCCGTCGAGGTTGTTCCTTCGGATCCCTTCAATCCTTCAGGCGCTTCAGGCCCGCAGGGAATTGCAGAACGGCCGGCGAGTGAAGAGCCTCAACGACCCCAGGAGCCCCCGGTGTTCGAGCCGGCGCCTCAGCCCGGCTTGCCCGATCTAACGATCCATGAGTTGAACGAGCCCATCAAGACGACTCGTTTCCACATCGTCCGCAAGGGCGAAAACCTGTCGACCATCGCCCAGCAATACTATGGCTCGCAGGACAAGTGGCGAAAGATCGTCACAACCAATCAGAAGATCATCAAGGACCCCAACAAGATCGCCCCGGGAACGAAGCTGATTATCCCTGATTGAGGATGGATAAGGGATGATGGATGATTGGAGAAAGCGGGGCCAACCTCTTCTTCCAATCATCAATGATCCATTAACCATTGTCAACCCCGCTGATCTTCCCGGCTGCCTCTCGATCCACCAGCCAGGTGACCCGATCCAGGACCGGCCAAAGCACCTGGATGGGATATCGCATCTCATCCGGTTCGCCCGTGAGAACCTCTTCGAGCATCTGCGTCTTGTCGCCGCCGGAGACCAGCACGACGAGCCGCCGTGCGGCACGCAAGACCGATTTCGTCAGCGTGATTCTGTCGAGCTTCGGGTCGCCGACGCTACACACGGCACAAGCCAGATGGTCCGTGTCATATATGGCGCCGGAATTCGGGAAGAGCGAGGCGGTGTGGCCATCACGGCCCATGCCCAGTACGATCAGATCGAACTGCGGAATCTCACTGTCCTGCAAGCCAAAGGCCTCCCGCATCGTCCGCTCGTAGTCGCGGGCAGCAGCGTCCACGTCTGCGCACTCTGTGGAAATTCGATGGATGTTGGCCGTGGGAATGTCGATTCGGTTCAGGAAGGTCTCGACGACAAGGCGGTAGTTGCTGGCCTGCGAATCCGGCGGGACGTAGCGTTCATCCACCCAAAACACATGGACCTTGTCCCAAGGCAGGACCTGTGCCCGAGGCGAACTCGCAAGCCGCAACAGAAACTGTTCGGGCGTGCGCCCTCCGGACAGGGCCGTTCGGAACACGCCGCGAGACGCAACCGCTCCCTCTGCCGCAGCGATGAACAACTGCACCATCCGCTCGGCAAGGTCCCGCGAATCCCGAGCGATTTCGAGCCGTGGCTCCTGCATGTTTCAGTTCCGTCCAGGCTCAGCGGGCGGTTCCGCGTCCGACCGATCCGTCACACTCCCGCCCACGATCGTGCCCATGGCCCGCTGTACCGCCAGCTTGGCCACCACATGGCGGTAGATCGCCTCATAGTAGTTCACGCGGGCCGTTGTCAGGGCCGCCTGCGCATCGATCATTTCGACCTGCGTGTTGATGCCCTGCTCATAGCCCACCTCGGCCAATCGCAGGCCCTCGGTCGCCCGCTTGAGATTCAGTCGTTGCGACTGCACGAATTCCTTGGCGTTCTCCATGCTCAAGAGAGCCTGGGTCAGCTCGTACAGGGCGGTTTCCTCGATATCCACCAGGCCAAGCTCGGCCTGTCGCAGACGCGCCTTCTGCTGGATGATCCGGCCCTCGCGTTGGAACCCGTCAAAGATCGGCCACGCGGCCTGCACGCCCGCCACCCAGGTGTCTCCCCATTCGATCGTGGGACTGGCGAAACTCTTGGGGTCGGGCTTGGCCCAGGTATTGGTGAAGTACGCGCCGACGCTCGGCAAATACCGGCTCCGCGCGATCCGGAGCTGCTCCCGCTGCTGGCGGATCTGGACCTCCTGGCTGTACAGGTCGGGGCGGTTCCTGAACGCCGTCTCGACCGCCTGTTCCACCGGCACCTCCATCGGCGCGAAGACAAACTCCTCGGAAAGCGAGAAGTCACTGTCCTGCGAAATGCCGATCACCTTGATCAGATTGGCGCGCGAGATGTTGATCGCGTTCTTGCTCCGAATCAGATCGGCCTCGAAGTTCGACAGCTCGACCTGGGCCCGCAGGACGTCGAAGTCAGAGGCCACGCCGCCGGCCCGACGTTTCTCGACGTTTTCCAAATGTGCTTTCGATGAGCGGACGGCGTCCAGACCGATCTCCACCAGATGCTGGCTGAGCAACACGTCATAGTAGGCAGTCTGGGCCGCGTAGACCACATCCTGGGTCGCGGCGCGGATCGTCTGATCGGCGAACAGGGACGCCAGCTTCGCCACGCGCACCTGCGCCGAGATGGCGCCGCCCGCATAGATCGGCTGACTGACGGTCAGACCCACCGAGTAGTTGTCCACGTCGCCGAGCTGCAGTTTCTGCGTGCCTTCAGGCGTGTCAATCTCGAAGGAAGAAACCTCGTCGAGCCGCTGATACTCGCCGGACAGCGACAGACTCGGCAGATACACCGAGCGAGCCTCGACCCCGGCGCCGCGAGCCGCCTCTCGCTCCCCCATCGCCTTGCGCAGCATCTTGTTGTTGATCAGCGTCAACTTGACGCTGTCCTCCAGGCTCAGCTTGCCACTGATGTGCGGCTGCTGTTCGTCCTCTCCAACCTTGCGGTTCTCCCATTGCTGATACGCCTTCGCCCGCGCAACGCGGATGTCACGGGCCATCTCCTTCCGGCTTCCGCACCCCGCGAGCAGAGTGGAACCGGCGGCCGCAATCGCCAGACAACGAATGATCGCTCTCACTGTTTTCATACCTCTCATCAATCGCAAATCAGTCATAAATCTCCCACGCTTTGAGTATCCCGTTCCGTGATCGGAATAGACACTTCCGCAGTCGTCCCCGGCAACAGGGGCGGCCGGCCGGTCGAGATATCGAGCGGCTGCCGCACTTCCACAACCACCGAGATCGCCCCCGAGGCCGGGTCCGCTTCTCCGGTCGTGCCGATGACGTTGCCAAGCCACGTGTGCCTGCCGCCGGCAATGGTCACCCGGACCTCGGCGGTCGAACGCACCGCCCCCGAGTTCGGCCCCCCCAGACGCAGTCCGTGCCACGCACCGATCCGGCCCAGGTCCTCGTCACAGATCGGCACTTCGATCTCGAAGGCTTCCGTACCATATGCGGTGGCAAGGGACCGGCCCACGTCGACGTACTGCCCCAGACTCACCGTCTCCCCGACGATCATCACATCGAATGGCAGGACAATGGACGTCCGCTCCCGTTGCAGCTCGGCGATCGCAAGCTCCGCCTTCGCCGACTCCAGGGCGGCCTCGGCCTGTTTGATTCGCGGCTCTCGCAGGGCAGGCGGCAGAATCGAATCGAGATCGGACTCCAACGGTCGCCCCTGCACCTGTCGCATGCCCGCTGCGGCAAGCTCAAGATCGAGTCGCGCCCGAGCCGCATCGACGGCCGCCCGAGCCCGACGTACGGCCAATTCATAGTCGCTCGGATCGATCCGGAGAATCCACTCGTTGGCGGAAATCAGGCCGCCGGCGTGCAGTTGCAAGTGCACGTAGACCACCCGGCCTGCCACCTCCGGCACAATCTCCACTCGGATCTTCGGCCTGACGACGCCTTTTCCGCGAATTGCCGAGCGGTCGTCCGCCGTCTCGGGTCTCGGCGCCGCCGCCGGTACCGGAACATCCGCAGCGGCCCGCTGCGGCGGTTTCCTGAGCGCCACAAAGAGCATCACACACGCCGCGGCCGCAGCCAGCGTGAATATCACAAGGGCTGCCCGCGGCGTCCGGCGTCTGCGATCTCCCCGACCTTCCCATCCATGTGTCGCGCCCGTATCCATCATTCCTCGGTCAAGAGCAAGAAGCACCACTCATCAGGCCCATATCACGCACCGTGCTCACCGGCATACGCACGAATGCCTGCCGCTGAGAACCTGACGATGTGATTCACCAGGTCCTCGATACGCACCGGGAACAGCTCCCCGCCTTCCTCGAACATCTGCTTGGCACACACAGCGTGCATCAACTGCCCGACAACCAGCAGGATCACCACCTGAACATTGGCCTCATCCAGCCACGGGCAGATTTCCATCAGCGCTTTGCCCAGGACCGACATCACCGGAGTCACCATCTCGGCCAGAAACATCCCGTGAGGGAGGTGCGGGTCGATCATCTCCCGGGCCATGAGGTTGATGAACCGGCATTGGCGTTCCCCCTCGATCAGGGGCTCAAGGAACGAAATTGCGTGAGATCGGAGGAGGTTTTCCAACTCCGGCCGCCCCCCCGCCGACATGACCTCTTCGATGCTGGCGAGACGGCGTTCCCTGATCTGGGCCAGCCGACGACGCCAGATCTCCAGATACAGGTTCTCTTTCCCGCCGAAATAGTAGTTGACGGATGCGACGTTGCAGTCGGCTGCCGCAGCGATATCCCGAACGCTTGTCTCGTTGAACCCTCGCCGGCAGAATAGATCCTCCGCAGTATCGAACAACCTGTCTTGGACGCCTCGTCCGTCGTTGTCATTTCGCGTGTCCTGATGCGGTGCGGCCATGATGCCCATCTCCAAACAAGCGTTTCATACGACCATTTTAAACGAATGTTTAAGATGTCAACAGCCTTTCTTCGCATTCCCGTAACGATTGGAGATGAATTATTCTAAACCCGGTTTATTCAACACATTACAGCGACAGGCAATTTCTCTCTCACAGAGGAATGCATTCACAGAACACGTTGCAGGAGCGAGTCACATTGGAGCTTTCCGACCGCACCTCTGGATCGCTGAGGAATCGCACAGCTACAGATTCCTGGAAATTGTCTCAAAAAGCGTTGACAGAATTGGGGAAGAATCGCTATAGTAGCGTTTTTATAGATTTCGGGGCCGTAGCTCAATTGGTTAGAGCATCGGACTGTCGATCCGAAGGTTGAGGGTTCGAGACCCTTCGGCCTCGTTGCGTAAGTTGTGGGCCAGCAAGCACTTGTGCTTGTTGGCCTTCTTCATTTTTGGGCCGATTGGGGGGCGCGTGCCAAGCGCGCGCCAAAACCTGACCGAGAGCCGCATCGCTGGCCTGCCGTGCCCGGTCTACCAGATCGTCCGCGACGGCCAAGTAGAACCGGTGGGTCGTCTCGAATTTGGAGTGTCCGGCAAGCCGCATGACCTCATACTCCTTGAGGCCCATGGCAAACCAGTTCGTCAGGGCCGTGCTCCTGAGGTCATGGAACCTGCCAGTGGCCACGCCTGCCCGTGTGCGAATCGCGGTGAACTGGGGCCGGAAGTTATTGATAACCTTCAGACGAGAGTCGGAATAGGTCCACTGCCCTGCCGCCCGGAGTTTCTGGATGTGGTCGTATCGAACGGGCGGAACAAAGACGTACGGGTAGCCTTCCGGAGAACTGGCCTGAAGATCGGCCAGTTGCGAGAGCAAGGCATTGGTCAGACCCAGCGTACGGCGATCCGTATCCTTGACCCGCCACTCCCATGTCTCGGGCAAGCTCCGCTTCGGCTGCACCTCGACGACACCCGCTGCGAAATCAATGTCGCCCCAGACGAGATTGAGCATCTCGCCCTTTCGCATCCCGGTGACGAGAGCAAAGGCAATGAGCAAATCCCACTGCACGACCCAACGTTCACGGACTTCCAGGCACGCCCGGACGAGGCGGTCACACTCGTCGGAGCTATACACGCGTACTTTCTGCTTGGGCGTCTTCGGCTGTTTGATGCGTGCAAAGGGGTTCTCGTCCAGTTGACCTCGGTCTACGGCCAATTGAAAGAACCGCTTGAGGTGACGGACTTTCTTGGCGGCGGTAGCCGCACTATCGCCAGTATCCAGACGGGCCTGGAGGAATTGTTCTCCGTGCTTATGGCCGACCTTCTGGTAGTCGAGATTGCCGACTGCTTTGATGAAGTCCGTCATGGCTGACGCGTACTCCCTGCGAGTGCTCTCTCGAATCTGGTCGCCGGTTCGTGTCAGACTGTCACTGACAAATTGGCTGAGATTCATAGACGCCGGTGCGACGATTCCCATTCGCAGTTCGCGCTCCTTCTGGGCTTTCTGCTTCTCGGCCTTGCGGCGGTCGGCATGCGCCAACGAGATCCGCTTGCGTTTGCCGTCTTCGTCCAGGTAGTCGAGCATGAAAACAAACGTCTGACCGTCACGTGACGGCCGTGTTCTTAGCCTTACCAGCTCCTTAGGCATGTCTTGCCTCCTTTCTGTTGGGCCTTAGCTGGTAAGACCGGTCCGCCCTCATGATACGGCGGACCTTCAGGGATGTGGATCGAAAAATCACCGGCGCTCCTTTTCGACCTTATCCATTATCCACCGGCGGACCGCCTCAAACGGGTATAGGGGCGTTCTGCCGATGTGGATGCAAGGAAGGCCATGCATTCGTTTCAGGTTCTGGATGATGTTGTGGTAGTCGGCGCGGCCGCCGATGTCAGGTAGCCACCATTGTTGCCCTTCCTCATGATCTCGCACCACTCGTCGATGCTACTGGCGTCCTGGGTCGCGCGCCGCATGCGTACAAATTCGGGGATGCCTCCTTCGGTGAAGCCGTGGAAGCCGCCAATCGTTGTCTCCGACCCGACCAACCCGGCGTCCGTGATGAAGAAGTCCGTGGCGCTGTGGGTCAATCCGGCGGCAGTCTGCATGAGAATGCGGTGGCCCTGGGCCGGTAGGACATCCATGATGACGTTGAAGTAGGCCTCGACGTAGTCGACCATCGAGTTGTGGGCGAGCACTACCCCGCCATCGCGGGTCATCGATCCGGTGGCAATGAAAGAGGAGCAACTCTGCTTGGGCACTGTGACCTTCGTCGCGCCCCCGCTGATCTTGTTCAGCACCTCGGGCCACCAATACCATTCGAGCTCCCACCCGGCGTTGTACGCCACGAGGTCGTCGAAAGCGACGCTGATACCCGCAGCCTCCAGGCCAGCCACAATCCCCAAGAGTTCCTCGCGGTTCTCAGGATCGACGCACGGCGTCACGAAACGCGAGGTCTCTTTCAGCAGTTCCGTCCATTCCATTGAGGTATTGTGCAACCAGACGGCGCGCCGGATGCGCAAACACTCCGCAATCTCCTTCGCGAGCAGGTAGCCATGCTGGAAGCCGCGTTCGTGCGGCTGGCCCTCGATGTGGAGATAGATCCAGCCGGCCTTCTCGTGTCTCTGGCCTTTCGCAAGCCACTGCCGCTGCTCGGCACTCAGGACTTCCACGCCGGACGCCGGAGCAGGTTGGCTTGTTTTGACACTCGCGACTTCCACAATACGATCCGCAGATCGGTTCGGGTGTTGTGCAAGAGCGATAGGGACCAGGCAACCAACTACGATGAATGTCGTCGCTACTTTCATGGCATTGCTCGTTTCTGCCCTTTAGGGACATTCTGAGAACAGCCATCCCTCGGTCACAGTCGACTTCCACGCCGCGGCAGAGGAGGCAGTCGTGTACAAGGCTGCATCCCGAGAAAAAAGGGTGCAGAGAACCGTACAGCGTCAGTTCTTGACCTTCTCGCGGCGCATTGTAGCCCAGTGTTTCCAGGTGGTGCCGTTGTCGACGGATACCTCCCACGTGGATTCGGAACTGAGGAAGTCGGCCGCGTAGTTCGTGACGATCCGGGCCAGGAGTTGGCCGCCCTTCTTGGTAGGAAACGTAAGCGTGGATCTCTCGACAGTTCCGTCCAGCGCGAACGTGTGTTCCGTCTATCCCACCACCGAGCAGCCTGCATCTGCGTGTTCTCCATGGCCAGATAATCAACTGCGAGATGGCTCAGTGCCCGTACGCGGCGCACTGGCCGATTCGCCCGCTATTTGCTCACACGATGGAACACGTCGACGAACTCGACCTTCTCCTCGCCTCGCGTCCCGTGGCCTTTCTCCGTCCATGTCTTGCCCTCGTCGCTCAACGTCGCCGTGCAGAGTATCTCGACCTCGGTCCCGTCCGCTTCGACTTGGCGAACTGCCCAGAGCCATTCCTCGCCGGCCTTTCGGACAGTTATCTGCGAGAGACTGCCCCCGGACGAAACCTCCATCCCCCGGATCAATTGCGCACCGGGATCATGCGAAAGGAGCACTGTGCTGGAACCTTTGCCAGCGAATCCATCGCTGATGAACGCATTCCCGTCCTGTGAGATTCGGTTCTGCCTGTATACGGTGACCGTGTCGCCCTTCTTGCCAAGACCGGGCCAGTCCGCCGCCCACGTGATCTTGCCCGCCCACCGCCCCTCGTTCAGGCGACAGAACTGCTCAAAGTCCGCAAGGGTGGTGGGTTTGATTCGGGTGCATATTTCCACGATATCGGGCTGCTTCACACCTTCGGTGGTTGACTCGGTCCAGGAGGTCAGGAGCTGGTCTGGACCTTGGATCTCGATCCTGAAGGCACTCGACGTGTGCTTGCCTCCCATCACACCCGTACGCATTCCTTCCGCGACTGATTCCGAAACGACTTTCATGCGATCAGTGAAGTAGCCCGTGGGTGCAACACCCTGCATGATGAATCCGTTCTCAGATAGGCCGTCCCAGCACAAGACACCAGAAATAGCGCCATCCTGGAATTCACCTTCCATCGTCACATAGCGCTGTTGGGGGCCCCATTTGAATACTGTCTCTCCAAGGATCGTGCCTTTCGCACTAACAGTCCAGTGACCGATGTTCTTCGCGAGCATTCTCTGGACCTTTCCGGGAATGGGAGGCAACTCCTGATCTTGGGCAAAGGATACCCCCGAGCCAAACACGATTCCAAACGCAACGATTCCAATCAGAAAACGTTTCATTGAACACTGCCTTTCTGCACGTAGGCACATTGAATCATCCAGCTTGAGCAGTCAAAATCGGTCGGGTAAGCGTTTCAATGCGTCACTTTCTTGCCCCGTTCCTTCCACCAGAGTTTCCACGTCTTGCCATTGTCGGGCGAGGCCTCCACGGTGCTCGTATAGCTGCTCCAATCGGAGGCGTACTCTTCGATAAACCTGACCGGCACCTTATCCCCTTTGTTGGTTGTCGTGATGCAATCCACCTTCCTGATATGCCCATCCAGCGTGGCGGTACTGATCGACTGGCTACCGTCATTGACGCATCCATGGTTCACATAGCGTTTCTCTTTGGGATCGTAGCCGGTCAAAGTGAGCCCTATGGCCGTCAATGGCGCGTCGTCTTTGAACCGGCTTTCCTGGAAGGCGCCGTCCAGTACAAAACGGACCGTCAACTTCCCTGAGAACGTGCCTGCCTCTCCATAGGGCAGTCCTTCGACCGGGGGCTCCATCTGCTGGCCTTCATAGGTCCAGTCGCCAACGAACACTTCGAGCTTCTTCATCTCCGGACTGACCTGTGTAGTGGTTGTCTTCTCGGTGCCGTCCGGTACCTTTGACGCATGGGTGGCGACGCACTGCCAGCGGCCATCGCGTTTGACCCAGGTATCGGTGAAGCGGTACTTGCCACTGATGTCCTGGTCCTTGTACCGGGCTTTTTGGGTAGTGATACCGGTAGTCACGCCCATGTCCCCGTAGACGCGAGCGTCAAGGCTATCATAGGCCGAATGGGTTATCGTCAGGCTGCCCGACCGGATCGCGGCAAGTGCCTCGCTCTTGGACTCCACCATTCCACTGCTGGTGCTGTATGTAAGGTCGTCTGCCCAGAGCCGGGCTACCGTCGCCGCATCTTGCTTGAGTTCAGCCTCAAGCCAGACATGCGCCAGCCGGATCAGTTCCTCCTTGTCGCTGGTTGTGTTGACTCTAATGTGGCGGCACTCCATGTTCGGCTGCCAGGTCTTGCCGTCGGCAGAAAGCTCTCCTTTGCGGATGAAGCCGCTGCCATCGGGCAGGTCGGTATCGCTGCCTCTGAACTTGTATGTCTTGCCGTGGATTACCTGCGTTCCTTCCCAGGCGGCTACGGGACCCTCGACGGTGAAGTAGGCCTGCTCGCAGTGGCCCGTGTTGGCCAGAAACGCATAGTGGTATCGGTTGGTGGCAGGGTCATAGGAGGTGACCTCCCGAGCCTGAGTCTCCCCACAGGGCCCGTAGCCATCGTAGAGGTACGTACCCTCGATGGCGAAACCGTCGAGGATGGGCCGGCCGGTCCATCTGCCGTTGATGTCGTGAGGAGGCCCCAGGGGGCTGGCATAGGCCTTTCCGGTGATGGACCACTCGCCGCACCATTCCAGCATCTTCTGGTGTCCGGGGCTTGGTTTCGGCATCTCGTTGGACTGCTGACCTGAGACAGTTTGGATGAAGCACACGCTGAGGATCAAGGTGAGTATCTTGTTCATGGTCCCACTCCTTATCTATGATAGACGTAAGTCGCATCGACACAAATATCCTGCGATTTCGACGTTGCTGGAGAGTCTTGATTCCGAACTGATAGCCGACGATGGGCACTCGGCCAGTAATGGTGGGTTCAGTCTAGGCAGGCGGTCCCGTCGCAGAGGCGGAGAACTGAGGCCGACGCACGCGCCGAGGATGAATGCTGTCAGTGTTCTTCATGGTCCCACTCCTTGTCGTCGTTCGTGCAAGTCGTACGGACACCGGTGTGACCTAAGCCCCCAGCATGGCAGGGCAACTGCGATTGTACTGACCGGAATACGTTTGTCTATACGTAGAAATGCCTATGTCAAACACGAGAACGAAGAACTGCCCCGCCGGCTGAGGTGTAGGGCCCCCCCCGACGGCAAACTGACCTGTCGAGAGGAATTGGACCGGTCCTACCAGCTTCGGCGTTCAGGCGCGCGCCAAAGTGTGTGCCAGACATGTACGTCTGGGCTTCGTCTGACCTTCGGCTGATCTTCGCCTGATCTCATAAGTCGTTATTTGACAATCGTTAATCGTTTTGCTGCAAGGACTTAAAATCGCCCTGTCCAGACTGTCGATCCGAAGGTTGAGGGTTCGAGACCCTTCGGCCTCGTTCCGCAAAGTGCTGTCAATACAGCACTTACGCAAGCCAGGAG
>DCUI01000265.1 GCA_002327785.1 Phycisphaerales bacterium UBA2218 | reverse complement strand
TGTCCATGCTCTGCATGCCCAGCCGCCGGGAGGTCTCGATGATGTTCGGAATCTCGTAGATCCGGTTCTCGCGGATGCAGTTGCGGGTTGCGGAGGTGCACAGCAGAATCTCCGTGCAGGGCACCATGCCCGGCTGGTCGACCCGTTTGAACAGGGTCTGGGAGATGACCGCCTGCAGGGTGTTGGCGAGCATCGTTCGGATCTGGTTCTGCTGCCCGGACGGATAGATGTCGACGATACGCTCGATGCTCTGCGGCGCGTTGATGGTGTGCAGCGTGCTGAACACCAGGTGACCGGTCTCGGCGGCCGTGATGGTGAAGCTGGTCGTCTCGAGGTCTCGCATTTCGCCGACCATGATGATGTCGGGGTCCTGACGCAACGCGTGACGCAATCCGGAGGCGAAGTTCGGGCAGTCGGAACCGATTTCCCGCTGCTCGATCATGCACTTCTCGTTCTCGAGGTGGTACTCGACCGGGTCCTCCAGCGTGATGATGCGTTTGCTGTACCGCGAGTTGATCAGCCCGACCATCGCGGCCAGCGAAGTGCTCTTGCCGGAACCGGTGTGTCCGGTGACCAGCACCAGCCCTCGGGGCAGGTCGGTCAGTTCCTTGACGATCGGCGGCAGGTGCAGATCGTCGATTGTGTGCACCTGGTTGGGAATTACGCGAAATGACAACGCCACCGTGTCCCGCTGGTAATGCGCATTGACGCGGAACCGGTGTCCCCCGGAGATGGCCGTCGAGAAATCGAAGTCTCGATTCTCGTCGAATTTCTTCATTTTCTCGGGCCCGATCATGGATTGCAGCATCGCCCGGGCCTCCTGATTCGTCACCGGAGGGCAATCCAAATCGATCAGTTCGGTGTCTTTACGCAGGACCGGCGGCATGCCCACATTGATGTGCACGTCGCTGGCCAGATTCTCGATGGCTGTCTCCAGGATCTGCTTGATGTCGATCATATAATCATCCTGTCCTTCCGGCTGATCGGATGGGATCAGCCGAGATTCTCGACGAACACCTCGTCCTCACTCTGTCCGTACACTTCGGTTACACGAAGGACCTCTTCGACCGTGGTGATCCCCTGTTTGACTTTCTTCATACCGTCGTCGAAGAGGGTGTCGCGGCCGCTCTCGCGGAACGCGCGACGCATGTTGTTCACGGAGGCATCCCGGTTGATCATATCGCGGAACTTGTCGTCGATGATGAGCAGTTCGAAGATGCCGGCCCGACCGACATAGCCGGACCCACGGCAGGCGTCGCAGCCTTTGCCGTGGATCAACTCGTTCGGGTCGATCCCCGCCCGTTCGAAGTACCTCTGCATCCGCTCGGGCCCCTTGTACTTCTCCTTGCACTTGGGACAGATCCTTCGGACCAGTCGCTGGGCAAGGGCCGCGTTCATGGAAGCCGCGAGCAAATAGGGCTCGATGCCGATGTTGACCAGTCGCGTGACACTGCTGGCCGCGTCATTCGTGTGGAGGGTCGAGAGAACCAGGTGGCCCGTCAAGGCCGCCTNNCGCGGATTTCGCCGACCATGATCACATCGGGGTCCTGCCGCAACAGACTGCGCAGCGCCGCGGCAAACGTCAGGCCGGTTTTCTCATTGACCTGAACCTGGTTGCAGAAATCCAGCTCGTATTCGACCGGGTCCTCGACCGTCGAGACGTTGAGCCGGTCGCCGTCCATCTCTCCCAATGCGGAATAGAGGGTCGTGCTTTTGCCCGAGCCCGTCGGTCCGGTCACCAGAAGGATGCCGTGGGGCAGCTTGACCTGATCCCGGAAGGCATCGCAGATGTCCGACTCCATGCCCATGTATTCGAGACCGTGCCGGATGGACTTGCTGTCGAGAATACGAATCACCGTTTTTTCGCCGTGGTTGGTCGGCAGCGTGGAGACACGCAGGTCGATCGCCCGGTTGCCGACGATCGCGGCCACCTTGCCATCCTGGGGCAGACGTCGCTCCGAGATGTCCAGGTTGGCCATGATCTTGATGCGGGAGGCAATCGCGGGATGCATCTTCTGCGGCGCCTGCAGTGCTTCGAAGAGGACGCCGTCGACGCGGTAGCGGATCTTCGTCTGTTTCTCCTTGGGCTCAATGTGAATATCGCTGGCCCCTTCGCGGACGGCATTGCTGATCAAGTAGTTGACGAACTTGATGACCGGGGACTGGCCGGCCATCTGCTCGAGGTCCTCCGAGATATCCTCCACGTCCTGGACCACCTCGACCTCGGTCATGTCGTTGATAATGTCATCGAGGACGCATTCGGTGGGCTGCTCATGGAAGGCCTCGCACACCGCCGCAATGTCCTCCGGCGTGCAGACCAGCACGTGCAGGTCCATGCCGGTCTGGCGCTTCACGTCTTCGATCGCGAAGATGTTGGCCGGCTCGCTCGTGGCGACGACCAGCTTGCCCGCGTCCGTCCTGATCGGGACGACGTTGCTTCTCGCGATGAAGTCCGCGTCGAGCTTCTGGAACGCCAGCTTGTCCACGTCCTGAGGGGAGATGCGGCGGAACTCCAGGCCGTTGAGCCGGGCCTTCGCCTCGAGGATATCGTTGGCGCCGATGGCTCCTTCCTTGAGCAGGGCTGCGGTGGGATCGGTCCCGGGCCTGCCCAGGGTTTCGCGACGCAGTCGGCCGTATTGCTCGTCGCTGACCTTGTTCATCTCGAGCAGGATGTCCACCACGTCGCGCACGTGCGCGCAGCTCGTCGGCTCGGGAGAATAGAGGTCGCACAGTCCTCGCACCTCCGCATCGTCGGGATAGATGGGAACGGACGCTGAGGGAGTCTGAGTTTGCCCCGTGCGGTTCGATCCCGCCGGAGTCTTCACTTTGTCTCTTGGGGATAGGAATCGTAACATTATTCGGACAGCTTCAATGTAATTTTCATCTCTTCGGTTTCCGACGCATTAGGCCCGGAATCTCCTTCGGGCGACCAGACCAGTTCGACGGAGTTGCTGCCGATCTGGGTGATCGTGAAACCCTGAATGGTGTCTCCCTGACCCAGGATCTGGTCGTTGATCATGCAGGAGTGCCCGCCGTCCGACCGCATGATGCTCAGCAACCGCAGTGTACCGGCCTGCTGCTGCATCTTCTGTCGCCGGATCAGCTCCGCCCGCGCCTGGGGATCGTCGTTGACGACCGCTTTGATCGCGTTCATGCTCCCTTCCACCTGGAAGGGGTCCTTCACGAGTTCGCTCACCCGAACCTGGAATACATCGGAGAACTCATAGAACTTCTTGACGATCTCATCCATGCGATCGACCATCTCCGACCGGACACCGGTCAGCCGGCTGATCGCGGCCTCGATTTTCGTCTCGTCGGTTTTGGACTGCTTGGCGGACGCCGCCTGAGGCTGGCTCTTGCGAATCATGAACAACAGGCAGACGAGACCGATGCCGACCAGGATGGCGACCAGGACCGTGCTCCTCCGCACGTTCTTGCGGTTGGCGGCAACGGTGAGATACTCCTGAGCCTCCGGGCCGGCGGCGGACGCAATGCCCTGTGAATCCGTCCCCGCAGACGAATGATCGGATGGATTTCCGGCTCCCTGTTCACGCATGAAAGACAGCATAAGTCAACTCCATCAATGCCTTACCTCGTGGATTGCCCTGGTTGCTCCCCATGGAACGCACCCCGCGATCAGGCGGTCTTGTTCTGGAAGAAAATGCTCAGGATGAATTCGGCCTCGATCTCATCCTTGTTTTCGCCCTTCTTATCGAGCTTCAGCTCTCGCAGCTTCATGATTCGAGGCAGCTTCTCCAGCTCCAGCAGAAACGAGTAGAAAGACGTAAAATCACCCACCAGCGCCATCGTCATCGGCTGCTCGATATAGCCGTTGTTGTCCTTCTGTTGCAGGGTCTTGATGGTTTTGGGTTTGAGCCCCTGCTTCTGGGCAATGACGGTGACCTGTTCGAGAACCTTGTGCACTTCGCTGGTCGGGGGCAGCTTGCTCTCAAAGAAGCGCACAGCCTCCTGGAGCTGCTCGACCTGCTTGTTGAAATCCTCTGACTGGGCCGTGGCCTCCTCGAAGTCGGCCAGTTTCGCTCGCTTTCCTTCCACTCTCCGCTTCGCTTCCGCCAGATCCTGGTTGGCCGGCTTGATCATGTACTGATAGCCTGCCGCCGTCACACCCACCAACAGGATGAAGAATATCGCTTGTCTCAGACCGCTCGTCATGATATCTGCTCCCACAATCCGAAGTCCCCAACGCGATGTCTCGCGTCCGAGGGCCTCTAAAACTGGTGCACTGTATGCTCCGCCTTGGCCCGGATTTCGTCGATGTCCTCTTTGGTCAAGTGGATTTCCCGGTTCAGCATGGCCATGAGCTTGAACTGGCGAAACGCGGCGTCCTCGATCTTCTTCTCTTTCGACTCGACCAGCGCCACGTCCTCCAGCAGGATGGAGCCGCCGAGGTGCTCGATGTAGGCGGCGACCTGAAGATCGCTCGGGGCAATCCCCTCGATGTCCATCCGGACCGAATACGCTTTCTCCGTTGAGGTGGTCGTCTCAGGCTCGGCGGCGGCTTTCGTCTGCGCCGTCTGGTACTTGGTCTTGGGCGTCTTGTTCTGCGAGCTTCGGGACCGTTCCTCTTTCTGTATCAGATCGAGCTTGGTCAACGACACGCCCGGCGGCAAACTGTTCGTCAGGGAGGCCAGCAGCACGCTTCGCGGGACCGGCTCGAGCAGTTCCGCCGTCGTGAGGGCCGTCCGCATCATCTCCGTGCGTTTGGTCTGGAGTTCCTCAAACTGTTTGATCGCCTCATCCAGACGCGTCATCTTGGCGTTCACGAGCGACTCTTCGGCGCGACAGGCCCGCTGACGGATCTTGATCGTCACGAAGGACCCGCCCAGAGCGGCCATCACGACCGAGAACAGGATCAGGCACATCAGATTGGCCCTGCGTGACTCGTTGCTCTGAATATAATCGTCCGGTACAAAGTTTATGTTAGGCATCGTACTCATCTCCATCATTAATGATGGATCGTGGATGATGGATGATTGGAAAGAAGGATTCGATCACCCCGGCCCACGCCCATTCATCCACAATCGATCTAACTGAGGCTCAGCCCGAAGGCCAAAGCCCAGCTTACCGTCCCGTTCCTTCGTTCCAGCCCCAAGCGGTCCGGATCTCGGATCTCCACGGCTGCCATGCAATCGCCCATTTGCGCCTGGACCTCCAGTTGTTTTGCGATGGTGCGGTAGATTTCCGCATCCACGGCCAACCCGGAGAGGAAGATCAGCCGCTCGATCTGGGCATTCTTGTACAAGGACACGAATTCCCGCCTGCACGCCGTCAGTTCCATCACGAGCCGGCCGACTGCCGCCTCGTCCTTAAACTGCTTGGAGCCTACAGGCACGTAGCATGCGTAGAGCGGGTTCTTGTGGCGACTGATCACGACGTGGGTGCAATCGGGCTGAATGTCCAGCAACATGACGATCGCATCCAGGTCCGTCTTGCGACGCCCGAAAAACTGGGCGTAGCAGTTCGCCAACGCGAGGGGCCACACGCCGATGGACTTGATCGACAGCCCCGCTCTCTCATAGATCGCCAGGTGCCGATCGATCACGGTGCGCTCGGCCGCAAGCACGATGACGTTGTCCTGCTCCGCCGGGATGTACTTGATCAACGTGTTCTTCTCGATCGGCTCAAACGGCAGTTTCTGCTTGATCTTCGCGAAGATCGCGTCTTCGATTTTGCCGTCGAATTTCTTGGGCCATCGCAGGTGATCGATGAACACCTCGCTCGCCGGCAGGGCCGCAACAACCTCCTTGCTCTTGAACCGGCTGTTGGCGGTGGATTCCCGCATGACGTCGATCGCCCACCGCTGCCAGCGGGCGGTGCCCGCCGTGATGTCGGCGGGACGACTGACGCATACGCCGGCGACCAGGTGCGTCTCTTCCGTGCCGTTGGCCAGTTGAGCCAGCTTCACGCAATCGCTGCCTAAATCGACCCCGATGAGATACGAGTTTTTTTTACCAAATCCAAACATACAAGGCTAACCTCAGAAGAAATGTGAGCTTGCTTCCCCGGATCGAAGCGCTGATGGGCTATGATCATCTCACATTGTCCGTTCGGACCCCCTTTCGTGAACCAAGGCCCCATGAGGCCCATTCTTCTTTCTGGCTCTCCGGCGCAGTGTGTTTCGACAATCTGCCCGGCGCCGATTAAAGTATATGAAATGGAACTGCGTCGGACCAAAACGCGCCGACGGCATTTGACGAGAACCCAACGGATGGTTCCACCGACGCCAGCCGACCGCCGATAACAACGAACACACAAAAAGGATGCGATATCGGCGGGAACTTCGCGGGACTACGTCCGAGTTTATGACCGGCAAAGCCGTGGGGATTCGGCCACGCGACCCTGGGCAATCAGGTCGCGTCCGACGAAAACTCAAGGGTTGATTCGAGAGCCGCCGGTAAGTTATGGGACCTTTGTGGACGACTTCGCCGAACCGGCGCTCCACTCCGGCTTGAGTTGGCGACTCATCAAATTCTCGATCGCGGTCTGCACGGGCTTGTTCTCGAAGAGCACTTCGTAGACCGCCTGCGTGATCGGCGTCTCTACGCCGCACCTTGCCGCCAGGGACACGACGGACTGACACGTGGAGACCCCCTCGACCACCGACGCGGTCGCCTCTTGGGCCTGTTCCCGCGTCAGTCCCCTTCCGATCCGCTCGCCGAAGGAACGATTCCGTCCCGTCGGCGCGATGCACGTCGTGACAAGGTCCCCCAGCCCGGTCAGACCGGCGAACGTGTATTCGTTCGCCCCCATGGCCAGCCCCAGACGGGTGATCTCCGCCAGGCCGCGCGCCAGCAGGGCCGCCTTGGCGTTGTTGCCGGCCTGGACGCCGTCGATGATGCCGGCGGCGATGGCAATCACGTTCTTCATCGCCCCGGCCAACTCGACGCCGATCAAGTCCGTGTTCGTATAGACGCGCAACCAGGGGCAGGTAAACGTGGACTGGATTCGCATCGCAAGAACTTCATCGACAGCGGCCGCACAGGCCGTCGCGGGCAGCTTGCGAGCCAACTCGTCGGCAATGGTCGGCCCGCTCAGGGCGGCCAGCGGAACGTCCTTGCCAAGGACATCGTAGAGGATCTGGGTGGGCCGCAGCAGCGTGTCGTTCTCGATCCCCTTGGCCACCGAGACAATCGGCACGCCGTCCGGGACATGCTTGCGCAGCCGACTCCAGACTGCCCGCATGAACTGGCAGGGGACCGCCGAGACGATCAACTCTGCATTCGTCATCGCCCGGTCGTCCCCGGCCTCGAATCCGAGCGAATCGGGAAGCGTATAACCGGGAAGGAATCTGCAATTCTCCCGGGAATGTTCGATCTCGCTCAGTTGCTTCGCATCGTAACCCCACATCCGTGTGGGAACGTCTTTCTCACAGAGCAGAATCGACAGCACTGTTCCCATCCCGCCGTCGCCGATGATCGTGACATTCCGATATGCGCTGGGCTGCATGATTACCTCGATCCATGAGTGGGGCCCTGCAACGCAACATCGTGCGTCTGAAACCCCGGCATTTCGTGACGCGCCCCGCGACAGGGGCAGTGCTCACGAATTAAACCCCCGAACGCCCGAGAAGTCAACCGTCCGACCCGAGCTTGACGTGGCGTTCCGCCGCAATCAACAAGGAATTGCCCCTTGGGCTCCGTGCGAGGCAGATACGGCGCAGAGAGGCAACATTCGCTTGAGTGCGGGCAGTGTCTCGTGTCCGGGCCGGGTGTACCTATCGCATGACCCAGCCCTGGCCCTTGTAGACGACCTCGATGGACGACCGCAGCGCCGGATCGCCTCGCAGATTGTAGTTCGCTTCCAGCGTCTTGCGAAGGTAGACCGGCACGGGATTGCCGTCTGCGTCGACCGCTACCGGATGCGGGACAACGGCCGTCTCGTTGCTCAGTCCGCTGATGAATACATGGAAGCTCGCGGCCTGCGGATCGAAGTCCTGCCAGACGATGGCGATATCCCGTGCGTTGTCCTCGCCTTCGAGGATGCGGTTGGGGACGCTCTGCAGGGACTCCAGGAACGGGTATCGGCTCGCGTGCCGCTGCCGGATCATGTCGAACACCGCCGGCGGCACCGCCCGCCCGGCCGGTACGATCTGAAACGTGTCGGTCATCAGGTCGCACTTCGGGTAGAAATCAACGTCCGCCCCGGTCCGGTTTGTCACCGTCACGATCATGTACCAGAATCGCTGCTCGCCTCCAGGCCCCCACGGCAGCACAAGCTGCTGCGGATGCTCGTACCGAACCTCCAGCGTCCAGAGGCCCGGCCGCTGGACAATCGCCGGCTCCGGCGCCGCCATGCCAAGACCCACCAGAACAGCCGTAAGTACCGCCCCAAAAAAGAGATAACTCTTCATCGCAAATCCGCTCTCCAGAGAATGTCTTCGATACTCGGATACACCAAGTTCTACTATTTGCCTATTTTACACAAAATCCGCCGACAAGCCAAGAATATTTTGGCTGTACACCGGTGTAGATTCGGGTAATCTTGGACCCATGAGCGTGCCCACATTCCAAGACATGGCCGATTTCGTAGGGTTCAAGGAGGCTTTGCGATGGTACGAAGCAATGGCAGACAGACAGGGCAGATCACTCGTCGAGGTTTCCTCTCCAGCACCGGGACGGCAGCGCTATCCTTTACTATGATCGGGGCCGGTGCGGTCGCCGGGACGCAGGCGAACAGCCGGATCAAGGTCGGTGTTATCGGTCTGGGCGGCCGCGGCCGGATGATCGCCGGCATGATACAAAAGCATGGCGGCTACGAGATCACCGCCGTCGCGGACTACTTCGAACAGGTCGCGAACGCCGCCGGCGAGCAGTTCAGCGTGGCCAAGGCGAATTGCTTCTCGGGCCTCTCGGGCTACAAGGCGGTGCTCGCCGCCGGCGTCGAAGCCGTCTTCATGGAAACGCCGCCCTATTGCTTCCCGGAACACGTCGAGACGACGGTCGAGGCAGGCCGACACGTTTACATCGCCAAGCCGCTCGGTTGTGATATCCCCGGCTGCCTGCGAATCCGCGACGCAGCGAAGAGAGCTACGGCCGGGAAGCAGGTCTTTCTGTGCGACTTCCAGACTCGCACGGACCCGTTCTTCATCGAAGGCATCAAACGCGTGCACGAGGGCGCGATCGGTAAGGTGAGCATGATTAGCTCCGAGTACAACGATGAGAGCTTTCGAGACCCTCCCAAGACCGCGACCGCCGCCAGTCGTCTCCAGGAACTGATCTGGGTCAACGACGAAGACCTCGGTGGCAGCTACCTGGTCAACGCGGGCATCCACGCGGTCGATGTGGCCCTCTGGATCGCAGGCCAAATGCCGACCAGCGCGACGGGCGCATCAAGGACCGGCCGGGCCGATCCGCACGGCGACTCACACGATGTCTTCTCGCTGACCTACGAATTCCCGAACGGCATGATCCTGAACCATCGCGGCGAACACCTCAAGAACCGCTCGGAATTCCGCAGCGACTGCATGGCCCAGGGCCGGGACGGCTGGCTCGAAACCGGGTACACGTCCCACGTCCGGATCCTGGCCAACAGCGGCGGCTGGCGCGGCGGCGACGTCGGCGAGATCTACCCACGCGGCGCCGAGCGGAACATCGACACGTTCCACAGGTCCGTCACCGGCGGTATCTGCGACAACCCAACCGTCGAGCCCAGCATCAACGCGACCTTAGCCACGATCCTGGGTCGCGAGG
>DCUI01000311.1 GCA_002327785.1 Phycisphaerales bacterium UBA2218 | reverse complement strand
GGCCCTGAAGAGCTGGAACCCGGCCACCAGCCAGTGGCGCGACTCGTTCGCCGTGTACTCCCCGGCCCTGTACTCGCTGGACAGCGTCAACGCCTGCGAGTACGCGGAGATCCAGGTACCGTTCGCCCGGATCGGCAACTACGACACCACGCGGGCCTTCCGCTACCTCGCGGTCGCGCAGCAGGAGAACAGCAACGCATCCTGGAACGTTTTCCCGCTCCAGAACGCCACCGGCAAAGGCGCCAAGGTGCCGGCATCGTACCCATACTACTACGAGGTCTACGGCGGCCTGCGGAGCGGCATCGAGCCGGCCACGGTCAGCAGGCCGCTGGCCGTGGAACTCAGCCAGTTCGCCGCCATTCACAGGAACGGCGCCGTCGAGCTGGCCTGGCGCACCGCAAGCGAGACCGACAGCTACCAGTGGCTGATCGACCGTTCCACCGCACCGGATTTCGGCTACCAGAGGATCGCTGCCGTCCCCGCCCAGGGGAACAGCCCCCTGGGCCAGGACTATTCGTACATCGACGGCGCCGTGCTTCCCGGTTTGACCTATTACTATCTTCTGGGCGACCAGGATTTCGGGCAGAATACCACCTGGCACGGCCCGGTGTCGGTGACGACCGGCCCCAACGGCAAAGCCGCGGAGCTGTACATCGATTGTCACCCCAATCCTGCCAGGGAAGGATTGACGCTGAGGTATTCCCTTCCCCATGACGGCGTGGCGGAGCTGGCCATTTACGATGTTTCTGGAAGGCTGGTCCGATCCTTCGGGCGCAGCCACATGGCGGCGGGACGATACGCGGTCAGGTGGGACTGCACCGACCACGGGGGGCGCCGGGTGGCTTCCGGCGTGTATCTCTACCGCCTTGCCGGGATTGGCAACGCCGCGTTGACCGGGAAACTGACCGTGATCAGATGAGGGACAACCATGGGGCTATCGGGTCGACGCAGAAGGGGCCGAGCACCAGCTCGGCCCCTTCTGCCATGTTCCCGGGCTATTCCAGGATGGCGCCGATCGCCCTGCGGGCCCGGTACTGCGCCCTGCTCGCCTGCGGGATGTCTGCCATGATGTCTTCGATCAGTTTTTTCGCCTTGCTCAACTCATCTTGCTGTTCGAGCGTTCTCTCCTGTTGCCCGTAAAATTGGGCCTTCCAGTAATGCGCCTGAGCTTCCAGCTCCCTGGCCCCGGTGCTTTGGACCGCTTCCAGGGCGTCCTTCAGATAATTCTCAGCTTCAAGCGTCGCGCGCTGCGCCAACGATTTCCGGGCGAATAACAGGAAGATGCGGGTGAGCAGCAGCCTGTCCTTCACGCCTCGTCCAAGTTCCAGGGCCTCGGCCAAGGGGCCAGGCATCTCATCCAGTGCCCCGGATGCCAGCATCAGGGACGCCAGGGCCAGCAGGCCGTAAGCCTTCTCGCGCTTGTTGCGGGTCTCCTCCGAGATCCTGAGCGCCCGCTGGATGTATTGGTCGGCCTCGGGGAAGTTCTCAGTCTCCAGGTTCAGGTCGACCACCGCCCGTACCGCTGCCAGGATCACCTCGGGGTCGCCCGCCTGCCTGGCCGCGCTGACTGCTTCCATCAGAATTGCAGATCCTTTTTCGAAATCCCCCGACAGAACAACTGTATGGCCATAATTCGCTCTGGCATAGGCCATCATCCTGGGATCACCGATTTCCTGTGCTTTTACTATGCTCGCACCCAAGTTGTCCTCGGCCATAAAATATCTGCCTTGTAACTGGCAATCTAGTCCTAGATTTCTTCTTGACTCGCATTCCAATCCTTTATTGTGAAGGGCAACGGCCATTCCCAAACCTTGCTCGTGCTTCTCCACTGCTTTATCGAGTAATCCCCAAGTCTGGTAAATGCATCCGATGTTTATAGTAATAGCAAGTTGCTGGTTAGGATCCTTGCACTCCACAGCGGCATCTATCGATTTGTTGAAAAAAAGCAATGCTTGGTCATAATCGCCCATCATCGCATTCATTATCCCAATACTCCCAGACGTAAGGCTTTCAACCATCTTGTCGCCAATCTTTTGAGAAACCAGATAACTTTCCTTGAAATAATTAAACGCGCCATCCATGTCCCCCATCATCATTAGGGGGTTGCCCAGCAGGTTATTGTAATGCGCGACCCCCTCTATAAATTTAATCTCCTTTGCAATTTCAAGTGCAACCTTGTATTTCTCCACTGCCTTGGCCGGATCTCCCATCATCTCAAATACCTGCCCCAGGCTGCTATTGATCCTGGCGGATTCTTTCCTTTCTCCGGTTTCTACGCAAAGCGTTAAGGCTTTCTCAAATCCTTCAATGGCCTTCGCAGGATGTCCGCTCCTCATTTCTAGGTTGCTCAAATTGGTATATGCTATTATCAAGTTTCTGGTCTCGTTCGCTTTTTCTGCTTCGGCAATAACCCGGTTCAGAAGCTTCAATGTATTGCTGATATCCCCCATCACGTGGTGAATTACACCGGCCGAAAGCTGATACTTGTGTGCAGCGTTCTTGTTGCCGGCTCTCTCGGCCATTTTGGCCGACTGCTTAAACCTCTTCAATGCCTCTTCCATCCTGCCGACCAGCCTAAGAATGGAGCCCTCGGCCCAGAGCAACTCCGCCTTTTCCAGAACATTGGATTTGTTCTCCCCGGCCTTCTTCAGCACCCCGATGCCCTTGCCATAGTAATCCAGCGCCTCGCTGTTGGCGTAGAGCCCGCGGGCCTTGTCGCCTGCCTTGTGCAGGTAGTGGACCGCCTTGTCGTCGTATTTGCTGTGGGAGAAGTGATGGGCCAGGTCCTCCA
>DCUI01000274.1 GCA_002327785.1 Phycisphaerales bacterium UBA2218 | reverse complement strand
GCCTATCTCGCGCTGTGGTACTACTCTTTGACAGCCACCTGAATCTGGTCGCTGTAATCCTTGTGCAGGGGTGCGAGGCCATCTGCCGGAGTCGCAAAGGAGAGCGTGAAGTCGAAGGCCGGCAGCCTTGGCCTTGGCTGGGGCAGGGCGGATAGTTGTGATGCGTAGGTCTTGAATCGCTCGCCCCAAGGCTTGCATGTCAGGTCTGATCGGACGAGTCCGCCGAACCGGCTCATATCGGCGGATTCAGGCGTGTCCGCGAAGGGCCAGGAAAGCCAGCCGTCTGCGAGACGCCGGGATGCCTCGATCTCCGCGACGATCCAACGGGCTTGCTCGTCCTGCGTCAAGGACGGCAATCCGCGGGGCGCTCCGCCGCCGTACCAGCCGAACTCGCCGAGAACCACCGGTCTGCCGACATGGCAGTATGCCAGGGCACTTCGCAGATAGGCGAGATTCCTGTCCCATGCCTCCTGCGATTCGAACGGCCGGCCCAGCAGCGGATAGAAGTGCATGCAGATGAAATCGAGCCATTGTGCCTGGCGCCTGGGATTGAAGGCTGCGTACAGGCTCGGGTTGCCCGTTCGCACGAGTGGATAGGACCACTGGATGTAGCCGATGGTCACCAGGTGGGTGGGATCGGCCTTGCGAATCGCTTCCACCTGCCGACGGACCCATTCATCCGCCAGGTGTTCCCGGAAGAGCTGCCAGTCGAGCAGGCGGGGATTGCCCGCGTTGGCCTTGTCCTCCGGCAGGGCAATGTTCTCCCAGGTCTCATCCTGTCCGAGTGCGCCCCTCCATGCGGCCTTCAGGCCCTCTCGATTCTGGTACTTTGCTTGCAGCCACTGATTCCATTTCGGCCGCCACGTCTCGATGGACCACGGCATATGGGGCTCGTTGAGCAGGTCCCAGGCGAAGATGGTGGGTTCCCCGCGGTATCGTCGGCCGACGGTCTGCCAGAAGTGCTCCAGGGCCCTGAGGGCTTGCTCGCCTGCGAATCGATCGGGCTTCCAGTAGGCCGGACTGCCTTCCCAGTGATCGGGGCCGGTGAGAATCAGCCGGACGCGGGACCGGCGAGCGATCTCGATCATCGCATCCAGCTTCTTCAATGCTCCTTCGTCAATGGCGTTCACGTCCGGCTGGAATGTGGCGGCGGTCAGAAAGATCCTTGCGCAATTGACTCCGAGATCGCTCATGACTTGAAAGTGCTGTGTAACGCGGTTCGGATCGAACTGCCGCCAGATCTTGGGGGCCCAGCCGGTATGAGGGTCGTAATAGTTCGTGCCGAAGGGGATGAATCGACTGTGCGAAGATCCCTCGACAAACCCCTGGCCGTCCAGACTGACCGTGACCAACTCCATGCCAGGACTTATCGTGGGTTCTCCACAGGCTGCTGCAGCGGCTAGCCAGAGCATCGGGAGTCTACGCAGAATCCATGTCCTCGTTCCAAGCGAGCACACACGAACGCACTTCATGCTCCAACCTCCAGCCGTTTCGTGGGGAGTCAATAAGCGTTCCATAGGTAGAGCACTTGCGGCGTGCACAGCTCGAACAGCTTGATCCGGTCGAGTTGCAGCAGGCTCGTCTTCTTGCTCCTGGCCGTCAGAAGGTCCAGGAAGGACAGCGGCTTGCGGTACTCGATGACCTGAGCCTTGTCGATCCCGGCTCGATCCTTGACCATCGCGATGGCGTCGTCCAGGTATCCGGTCTTGTCGATGAGCTCGACCGCCTGGGCCTCCGGGGCGACGAAGATGCTCCCATCGGCCAGCTTCATCACCTCTGCCTCGGAGAGTACCTGCCGGCGGCCCTCCTTGACGACGCCGACGAATCGCTGGTAGGCCGGCTCGAGCAGGCGGTCGTCGATGTAGGAAAGCTCCTCATCGGTGGGCTTTCGGAAGGAGCTGGGCCAGTCCTTCTTCTGTCCTTTCGTCAGGAACACCGGCTGGATTCCCAGCTTGTTCTCGAGCAGGTCCTGGAAGACGAAATGACTCATGACGACGCCGATGGAGCCGGTGATCGCCGTCGGCTCGGCGATGATCTCTTCACAGGCGACGGAGGCGTAGTATCCGCCGGAGGCCGCCATGCCCTGCATGAAAGCCACGGTCGGCCGACTTTCCTTCTCGCGAAAATCCCGAATCTGACGGTAGATGCGGTCGCTGGCGGAGATCGTGCCCCCGGGCGAATTCACGCGGACGATGATGCCTTTGACGGCCGCGTCTTCCCTCGCGGCTTTGAGTTGGCGGTAGACTTCGTCGGCCTGTGATTCGTCGATGATGCCGTCGATGTTGACCACCGCGATCCGGCTGGCTCGCGGACCTTCTCGAAGAACGGTCGTTCCGTACCCCCCGGCGCCGGCGCCCGCAAAGACAAAGACCGTGCCGAGCAGCAGGAGGAACAGACCGATGTTCGCCAGCACGGACAGGCCGAACAGGATACCCCAGAAGACTCGCCAGCCGCTGAATCGGCGGCGACGCTCCTGAGGAGGCGGATATGGCGGGATACTTCGTGGAGGTTCGCCGATGCCCGGTCCGAGGTCCCCCTGGCTACCGCCGGACGGAGAATGGGATTGCGGATAGTCATTTCGCTCTAAATCCATTTTGCAGCTCCTTGAAACGAACACCCGCATTATAAGACCGGGTGACCGTAGGGTCAATGCGAACACCGGATGCCCGTCGTCAAGGTATTAAAGCGCGCCTGGGAATGTGGCATGATAGACGCCCGTTGACCATGGGATCTTCTATGTCAATAGCGATCCTGCCGGAGAAATATGAGCGGATCGACCGGGAGCAGAACCTGGACGATCCCGGTCTGCGCCAGGCCAAGGAAAGCTACAAACCGCTCGGTTTCATTACCAAGTACCGCGCCGCCGTGAAAGGTCCGCAGGACGGGTGAGTCCTATGGGTTCCATCCGTTTTATACATCTTGTCCCATCGAGATCAGTATTCGTCGAAGCGGCGTTCATACATCGAATACCCGATATCGCGGGCGGCCTGGACGATCTCGGGATAGGGAGTATCGCAGATATCGACGAACCCGATCTGGTAGTTCTCCCCATCACCCCGGCCGGTCGTGGCCTGGTCCTTGTACTGGAACCAGTGCGTTCCGATGATGCAGGGGTTGCGCAAGGCGCTTTCCACATAACTCCTGTACTTGTCGGCGCGGTCCTGCTGATTCTCGGCTCGGCGAAGGCCCGTATGGAACATGCCGCGGTCCAGGGCTCCGAAGTGAAACTCGCCGATGACGATCGGCATGTCGATGTCGCCGGGCAGCTTCAGGCCCTCGACGCCGTATTCATAGCGATTGTAGCTGACGACGTCGCAGAACTTCGCGGCGGCCCGGGCGGCCCGGTCATTCACCCACGCAAACCGACAACCTAAATAAAGCTGCTTGGGTGCGGCCTTCTTCAACTCCCTGCGGATCGATCCGAAATAGGTCTCCGCGGTCTTTGTATAGAACTCCTGGAGGTCTTCGCGAGCCTTGACTCGGTCCGGCGCTTCACGGCATCGCAGCAGGGCTTCCCAGGATTCGTGGCTGGTTCCCCATGCGTCGTTGAGATTCTCAATCGCTTCATACCTGGCTTGGAGGTCGTTGACGAAGACGGTCTTCGCCGGCTGGTCGGGCGGGGAGACCAAAGCGGCCACCGCCAGCGAGGTATCGTCGCCCCAGGACAACTCGTTGTGTACGAAATAGCCGAGGCACCAGGGGTCGTCGGCGGTTTTGCCTCGCTCGGAAGCGAGGCGCTTTCGCAGGTTCTCCTGGAAGCTTGTGTCGAAGACGTCGTAGAACTTGCCCCAGTAGCCTTCCGAACCCTCCAGCTTCCTGGCCTCGAAGTGGATCGATCCCACATAGGGTGTCAGCCGCAGCAGATACACCCGCTCGTCGGACCAGTTGGCGATCGTGTTGACGCCCCAGCTTTCGAGCCGACGGTGCGTGATGTCGGCGAACGCCGTCTCGAAATCCTCCCCGTGCTTGCGCAGGAGATTGGCTTGACTGAAGTCATAAGTCCTGTACGGGGAGTGCTCGCTGTAGTAGCCGTGAGGGGCCCAGGAGCCCCGTCCGTAAAACCGCGCGAACGGCGAGTCCTGTGGGGGTAGATTGCGGAAGTACTGCTCGCGGTCCGTGATCGGCGTGGCGTCCTCGCTGTGGACGCAATCGATTCCATGCGACCAGAACAACCTGCCGAGTGGATCTACAAGCCACCATTTCCCTCTGTGCTTCTGGACGCGGAAGTAGCCCGTGGCGGTGAGCCTCGGGCCATCCGCCCATCCGCCGTATTTGTTCCAGCCCTTGGGTCTCGTGTGGGCCCTTAGGTCTTCCAGTTCCTGCTGGTTTTGAGAGATCAATCCGGCGACCGAGTGGACCTTGCCGGGCCACTCCCTATGGACGTACTGCCCGTATTCGTCGATGAACGGCCGGAACGTGGACGCGTCCAGGACTTCGATCCGGCCGCCGGCGCGGATGTTGTCGATCTCGATGACGCGGTCCTCCATGGGACGGGTCAGGAAGATCACCAGTTGTGTGACGTTTGCCGTGTCGATCTTGCCAGCGTGAACGGGATTGCCTCGCATTCCGATAAGATCCAGCGGCTCGTCGAGCTTCCACGGGACCGGAAAGATGCGGACGGTCAACGTCTGCGAGGTCCCTGGCTCGACGGACACCTGGTCCGTGACGCAGTGGTCCGTGCCGTCGGCGCCGGGATTGTCCGCGCGGCAGTAGACGGTCAGCCGCCGGTCGCTGTGGTTCGTGACATCGAGCGAGATGTGTTCGTATGGCGAGAGGTCCCATTTGCCCTGGGGGGCCTTGAGAGTCACTCCCGGCCACGGGGTCTGGTGCCCCATCTCGATGCGCAGCGCGCCTGCGGATGTCACCGCCGCCTTGGCGTCGCTGGTTGCAACGGCCCCTGTGTCGAAACCGGACCCGAAATCGAACAGGACCATAGGCCGGCCGCTATTGCCGGCCGCCGCCGGCCGCGCCGCCGCGAGGATCATCAGGATCATGAAAACGAATGTCATCGGATGATTTCTCATGGGATTATTCCCAATAATGAGCTTTCAAATCACTCTTGAAATCGCCGTATCTTCGAGTGGCAGCCTCAAGCGCAGCCTGGAGACGGCTTGAGACGCGCGCATTCGCCATCCCCAAGGCCCTCGGCCTTGAGACTGCCGCCCGGATTGGTGCTCCGTGTTTGGATGAGCTGCTTGTCATTCGTATTCCACCGCGCCCCTGCATTATCACTCGAATTTGATTTGGTAGGCGAACTCACCCCGGGAGGTCGTGAACCGAAGTTGGTCGCCTGTCTTCTCGAAATCGATGCGCCGGATCTCTTCTCCGACCGCAGTGACAGCCGTTATCGACTGTGCCGCCGCCGCGCCAGGCAGGCCCAGCTTGCCCGGTCGCAACGCGATTGAGAATGGGCCAAGCTCCGGCAGGGGGGTGACCACGAGCGTGTTCTCCGTTCGCTCGCAGCGAATCGCCCCGTCCGTGATCGCCGGCCCGAAATCGACCGGGACCCGGTCGATGTTCCAAGGCGGGGTCTGCTCGTCTGTCGTATCGGTCCTGACCAGCCGAATGTTGCTGATCCTGTCAGATGATCCGTCGACGACCAGTGTCCCGAGCCGGTATCGCATCGTCCCGTCGTCGTTTCCGAGCAAACCGTAGCGTCTGCCCGTGGACGGGTCCCACAGGCCGACCCGAATCTCGTATCTGCCCGGCCCATACTGTGCCGGAACCTGTGCGACCCAATTGTCGCCCAGGCGAATCGTCCCCGTCCACTCGCTCGTGCCGGGCGAGGGCGCCCCGCCGCTCTGGAAGGCGATGCCGTCCGAGCGGCCCGACTGATCGCTGGTGAAGTGGATGAACACGTGCAGGTCCTTCGGAGCCGGCTCTTGGGCCTGCCAGGTTGTGACGAGCTTGAAACGGCGGTCCCCGAGATGCTCGACGCCCTCGGCCTGCGGGCGAATCGCCAGTTGGCCCTGGGGCCCGAAGCCCCGCGCACTGAAGTACCATCGGGCGGGGCTGCGCGATTGCTCGACCACTGTGCCGCCGATTCTCTCGATGCTCGATTCGATCCCGGCGTTTCCGGCGTAGTACCCATACTGCGGCAATGTCCTGCCGGCGGCTTGCCAGTCGTTCTTGCCTCGATTTACATAGATTGTCGCGCCGGATTTCCACGTGACGACCTGCCTGTGGATGTCGCCATCGACAAACTGCACGCTCGTGATCTCATCGAGCGCGATGCTGCGAACGAGGTCCTGCGCCAGCCAGTACTTCCGCACGGCCCCTCGCCCGAACCCCTGGGCGTCGATCATCATCGCGTGGCCTTCCAGGATTTCGGCACTGATATAGTCGTCGCTCTCGATCCCGTGCTCCTGGCGGTTTCGCCCGCCCTGGTAGCGGTCGGAGTAGCCGACGCCGTGCAGGCTGAACGTGTCGTGCAGGACGGCGTCGTACCACGGTACGCGCTCCCAGTCCCGGCAATCCAGCGTGTTGCAGAACGACTTGCTCTCGGGTGAGAGCTGGAGGTGCTGGCAGTCGGCGCCGTCCAAGTAGCCGGTCAACTGGTCGTGCCCGGCTTCCGAGGTCATCGGGGCGTTGCCGCCCAGTGTGTCGCGAATCCAGGCGAAAGCCTCGCCCCAGCACGTGCGGGTTTCGAGCATCGAGTGGTACCGGCCGGCCCTGTCATAGAAATCGAAGCAGTCGATTGAGGTGAATACGTCGATGAAGTAATGCGTCGGTTGGAGGCTGGGCTCGATGAGTCCGAGGTTCCGCTGGAGCCACGGCAGGAAGGAATCGGGCCGCCAGCGATAGCTCTGTGCATCCCGACCCTCATTGAGCCACGCCCGAATGGGTTTGCCGTCCTCCGTAAAACAGACGTGGTCGTAGCTGTAGCCCTGGGCATCCGGGTAGAAATCGATGTAGTTGTCGTGCAGGCCCCAGGGGATGTCCTGCTTGGCGCAGACCTCGGCGATGCTCTGCATGTCCTCGACGGTCCCGAGCGACGATAGCGGCGGATAGATGTCCGGCAGGCGATAGTCATAACCCCATCGTTGCCAGACGTGCACCGTCAAGAGCGAATCCGTCAGACCGTAGTCGATCATCTCCTGCATCGTCCGGGCGATCTCGGCGTAGCGCCCGCCCCAGATGTCGAAGACGAACCGGCCCGCCTTGCGAGCGAACCCGCCCGACGCCTTCTTGTCATACAATGGGCGATACCTTTTTGCACAGTCAAATGCCCCTGCAACGCTCGGCACCAGGGTTATCGTCGCATCGAGATGTGTGTGGAGGGTGTAGATTTGATTCTCCGGACTCACCTCCAGGAAGTCCGGCGGATGGTCGCTGGCGACCAGGAGCGACAAACCGTCGTCGAAGTCGAAGCCGACGTGGCTCGTCGAGAGGTTGTGCCCGCCGAAGCCCGCCTGGAACGCCTGCGGCTCGACGATGCAGTAGCCGTGTCCGTAGTAGACGCGGGGGGCCTTCTGATCGGCCGGCCCGAGGGCGAAGTCCGTAATCCGCTTCGGGCAATCGACCTTGATTCGCAGACCATTTCCCTCCGGCCACATCCGCACCGTCAGGTCGAATGACTCGCCTGTAAGTTCCAAAGGCTGAATCACGCTGACGCCGCGGTTGTCGCCGGTCCAGTTCGCGTTGCCTTCCAGGCTGGCGGCCGAAAGGCCTGGGCCTACTGCGTGGCCGAGCACGGAAATCCGCAGCCCGTCCAACACGACGCACGCGTCCTCGTTCCCGATAGCGACAGCCGCATCGAAGAGTCCGGCGCCGCCCGGCAGGATGGCGACGCGATAGCCGTCCGCGAGCGAGAAGACCGTGCCCTGACCAATGCCGGTCCTCACCAGAATCCGGGCGGCGTCTCGCCTCTGCTGCTTTGCGCTCTCGGGTGTTGGTTCCGGCGGCTCCCCCGCGACGATGACCGGCTCGGCCCAGTAGGAAGAATCACACGTCGTGTCGCGCTTCGGGCCGGGATGGCTCTCCAGGCGAAGAAGCACCGTCTGACCTCTGAACGCGGAGAGATCCGCTGTTGCGTCCCCCCATCGCTTGCTGTCGGTGTGCCTCTCGAAGAGTTTCTGTTCGCCGGCCCAGACGCGGAACGTCACGCCGTCGCTGGGCGGCTCGGTGGCCGTGTTGTCGCGGATGGCGTTGGCGAAGGCCAGTGTCAAGGGTGTTGTGTCGGGCAACTTCACGCGGTACTCGACGAAGATCGTGCCACTAGCTGGCCTCCAAGGCGGATGCATGGTGATCGCCTGTTTCGTCGTGCCCCTCGCGACTGCGCCGATACCCAGATACGCCGAGGACTCCGAGGATGAGCCCTGCCAGCCCACGGGCATATAGACGAGCGGCTTGTCGAAGAATTGCCAGGCCACGCGATAGGTTCGCAGAGACCACAGAGGCAGCGCGCCCCGGGCGGAGACGACATTGACCGGCAGCTCCGGCGCCCTGGTACTGGACACGACGGGCTTCTCGAAATCCGACTCGAAGATGCGCACCGCATGGGCCACCCTGTCCTGCCCGCCGCACTGAAACGCGGCGTAGACATGGATCGGATATAACGCGGATAGCGCGCCCGGCGAGGCGGCGATCTGGAAGACCGCCTCGGCTGCCGCCCTGGAATCGATTTTGACGTGCTGAGTCGCCTCTCCGACGACGCGCCACTCGTCCACAAGATCGCCGACGCGCACGTCCACGCCCAAGGGACTGGTGCCGGTGTTCTCCATGCTCACCGTGACATTGTAGGGCTGATTGACCTGCGAGACGCCGGCCGGCTCGCCGACGGAAAGGACCAGCGGTCCTTCCGTCACCTTGTGTCCGTCGAATGCGGTCACCGGATTCGCTCCCCATGAGGCGATCAGCAGCCATGCGAGGCACGTCCATGCCGTCGTCTGTTCGAATCTGTTGCGGGTCATTCGGCGTTTCTCCATGAACCGTCTTGGGCGCCACGGACAAACTCGTTTGTCCGCGCCCCGTCGAGAGGCTTACCCCTGGGAGGAACATGGACGAACAAGTTTGTCCATGCCACCCCGCTGCTCAAGTCCGAGTGGGGTACGTGCGGCGCATCATCGTGATCGTCATTGCTCCTGGCGTTCAAGGACGTACCACATCGTTCCATACTCCGGCGACATTGCCAGCGTGCCTCGTTCGTTATCATACGTGACGGGCACCCGCTGCTTAGACGCTCCGTCGGAAGCCAGGGCGTAACACGTCCATTTCCCCTCAGGGAGAAGGACGGTCCCTCGAACCGCTTCGATCTGCACCGGCGCCGCGCCCCAGTTGCGCCGGACCGTTCGACGATCTGCCGAGAACTGCATGCCAACATTCTCACACCGCCCACAGGCAGTCACGAGGATCCGATTTCGTTTGCCCAAGGGGACCCACTCCTCGCCGCCCAAGGCGGTCATTGTCACCGCCGCGAATTCGGGTTGGGCCACAGTGATGTTTCCATCGGTGGCGTTCTGAAATCTCATTGCATGCCCCGCATAGGCCGATGCGCCCCAGCTCTGCAGCGCGTACATTCCTTTGCCGTCCTCGACGGTCCAGTCGATCTTTGTCCCGGGCCCGATGATATCTCGATGCCCGTGACGGCCGGCCAACGCCGCGATACGCTGTCCTCTCAAGAAGGTCTCACGCCGGAAACCTGTGGCCTCCAGCATACGGCCGTCGTGCTTGAGATGCAGCATTGCCAGTCCGGCGGCCACGTCCTTGTCGTTCGTCAGGGATGAGTAGACAAAGCCATTCAGTTGGGCAACGCCCCTGTCGCGGAAGATCGCAGTTCCCGCCCGCATGAAGCCCCACTTGGCGGGATTCGTGTCCATGTCGAAGAAGCCGCTCATCGATTCGCGGGCCCAGTCGTCCGTGGCGTGCGAGTAGGTGAACAGCCAGATTCCGTCCCAGTCCTGCGCCGCGGCGAACGATGCGACCATCGGCACGCACTCCGCCTGGGCGTCGAGCGGGGCGGGGTGGTTGTACTCGCTGAGCGTGAAAGGTTTGTCGAGCAGCCGCTCGGCCGCGATGCGAAAGAGCGTCGCCTGCTGCGGGTAGTCCGTCATGGGCCTTTGCTCGATGAGCCAGTTGTTCGAATCCCAGGCCCGGCCAGGGAAGGTGGGATGCTGCCAGTAGGCGTGACTGTCGATGAAGTCCATGTCGCTCTGGGCGTATAGGCCCAGCGGTCCGAAGACGATCGTCCCGGTTACCAGGGCCTTACAGCCCAGATCGTTTTTGATATAGGACCGCATCCCGTCGAAATAAGTCTTTTCGGTCTCGGCCAGGAAGATCATCCGGTCCAGGATGCGGGTCGTGCTCTCGCAGTCTTTGAACAGCTCGACGCTACCGGCTTTTGCCGATTCGCCTTTGTCAAGACCCACCTGCCCGCCTGGCCGCAGTTCGACGCAGGCTATCTGGAATGGTGTCGAGTCTCCGCTGAAGGCGAAGCTGACCCTCGTGTTGTCGTCGTCCGCCGTGGCGACGAAGCCGAACTTGAACGTCTGCCATTCCGTGCCCAGTTCCACGCTTCGGGACAGGCCGAGATTGCCCCATGGGTCATGGGCCTGGCTCACGACGCAGCCGATCTGCCGGGTCCTGCTGGCGGCCGCCTCGAACGACAACGTATAGTATCGGTCCTTGGCTACTCTGAATCCTCCCTGGGTGAGCTGGAGATGCCACTGTGTTTCATCGGCCTTCGCGATATCGACCTGCATAGCATCTCTGGGCAGGTTCTGAGGATGTGAAAGCGTGGCCCGGCAGCCCTCATGTTGTTCAAGATTCCAGTGCCTCGGCGTGCTGCTGCCGGCATCCCAGACGATGAACCTGCCATTGTTCACCATATCCTGGCTGAGGGGCTCGACGTCTTTGCCCCAGGTTGCCACCAGTGCCTCATCGGATGCGTATCGTTTGTTTAGCCATGCGTTGAATTGGCCGCGGAGGATCGCAGCGTAATAGGGGGGCAGCGTCCGGAGGGTCTCTTTGCCGCCCCACATGAAGAAGCTGTCCTCGTTGGTGATCTCGACGAACGCCACCGCCGGGTCATCGGCGTAACGCGCTTTGCGGTATGGGTTTACGTGCGTCAGGATATCCTTCGCGTACTTCTTCTGGGCGTCGATCAGCGCGGGGGTGAAGATCCCATAGATCTTGTCGAATTCGCGATTTGTCGTCGGTAGCCCCAGGACCTCGCTGTGTTTGTAGCCGACGTGCAGATTGACGTTGATGAAAATGCCGCGTTTGGCCAGTTCGTTGATGAAGTAATCGAGCCGGTCGAGGGCTTGGGGCTCGATGGTCCGGCCGTCCTGGGCGTTCCAGATGCCCCTCGGCCAGCGGGCACTGTCCATGTGGTGGAGCCGGACGGAGTTGACCCCGGCGGCCGCCAGGCGGATCGCAACTACGGGAGCATCCTCGTGGGTGGGGAAATTCGCGCCGAAGCACAGGTTGACGCCCCAGATCCGGAGTTGTCCGCCTCTGTAAAAATGCCCGCTATGGGCTTCGAGCCGCTCCGAATCGACCGCGATGGGTTCCCAGTCGGCTGTCCAGATCACTTGGTTCGGGTCGATCCTCGCAGGGATGACAAAAGGCGAGAACGCCTGCCCCCAGGCGACGGAAGAAAAAGCAAGACAGGCGATGCATATTCCTGCGAGCCCTGACGGGCCCATGACGTGAGGACGCGTGTCCGGACGGGCCGAGTTTCCGGCGAGTACGTCCTTCCGGGGGAACGTGCCGGAAACCTCTACAGGACCGAGCGTTACGGCAAGAACAGATGGTGATGGGATATGCTTTCTCATGATCTATCTCCGACAGAATGGCATGAGGAATTCATATCAGACCAAGCGGCCCTCGGCAATACAAAAATAGCCTGTGCGGGGGATACCGGATGGGGCATCTGCTTGTGCGATGCTCCTGGCGAGGCCCGAAAAAATCTGGCAAAAGTTGCGGAAATACGCTTGCCCGAACGGAAAATGCGCGCAGAATAGCGCCATCGACCGAAGTCGCCTCCCGGATTACCGGGGCGGCGCGAGAATCGGGCGAGGGTGATAGGCGGCCCCGCTGGGTCGTCGAGATGTGAGTGCTATCGGTTTCTTCATGGGAGGCGCGGATCGTTTCTATCATGCGCTCCATATAGAAATGGAAGGGGAACAAGGATGAGTCCAATAGGCGTGGCGCCGAAAAGCATGACAATGACCGAGATCAAAGCCAAGGCCAAGCTTCGGGGAGTGGAGCCCGGGAAAATGAAGAAGGCCGATCTGATTCACGCCATCCAGATTGCGGAGGGATGCGCGCCCTGTTACGGCCGTTCCAACGGAGATTGTCCTTGGGCGCAATGCTGCTGGAGAAGCGACTGCTTCAAGGCCAAGGTATAATCCCAGAAGGATTATGCCCCCGCAGGATCGACGCAGGATTCTCTCGCGCGGGGCGACTGTCGAACCGCCGGTTGAGGTGGTGCGCCCCGCAGCAGGGAATCGATGTGTAGGGGGGGGTATTCCTTGTCCGTGCCTCGGAATTCCGTTGACGTGGCCGTGACATGAGGGTATCTTTGTATGCCTATGTCAAGGTGTATACTTTCCTCCCTCGAAGCATACCCCTGACAATCAGTAGAGGGAATGGGTTCCTACACGACTCCGTGCGTCTGGACCCTTGGTTTGCTGTGCGGACCCAACGATGGTCCAAGGAGAAGACAACGTGGCAAGAGGTACAGTAAAGTGGTTCAACGAGAAGAAGGGCTTTGGTTTCATCACGCCCGATGACGGCGGCGAGGATCTGTTCGTTCATCACTCGCAGATCACAGGAGACGGTTTCAAGACCCTTCAGGACGGCCAGGCCGTCGAGTACACCGCAGCCCCCGGCCGCAAAGGGCAGGAGGCGACGAACGTACAGCCCTGCTGACCGTCGACGTTCAGGACTGCCAAATGAAAGGCCCCGTCGTTTCTCTCGACGGGGCCTTGCTACTTGACCAACTTATATCTTTCGAACCGAAACCACTCTCCCACGGTCGCACGTCGCGGGACATCACGTTGTAAGCCACCTCTCCGGAAAGGCCGTCATCGTGGCGGGTTCATCTCCACGCCGATAGACATCGCCTGGGTCGGCCCGGAGACCGCTATCTCGTGCTCGCTGCCGCGGCACGCGGGCATCGCCCACGCCGGAAGAGGAACGTCCGAGGCTCTTCATTACCAGCCCTTGCCGTCATCGTCGTCGAAATCGTCGTCGTCCTCGAGTTCTTCCTCTTCTTCGTCATCGTCGAGGTCTTCGTCGTCATCCTCAAGATCGTCGTCTTCGTCGTCGTCCTCGAGTTCCTCCTCCTCTTCTTCGTAGTCGAGTACTTCCTCGATTGGCTCGCACGTGCAGTTGTTGGGTTTCTCACCACAGTTCGAGCAAACGCCGTCCTCAACGGGCGCGCCGCACGTATTGCAGGGGGTGCATCCACATGAATCACACATTCGCTTACCACCTCAAAAGATATTTCCGAATGGATTCTCCGATCACACGGGCCCACGCCGAGCCCGTCCATCAATGTCGGAATTATCGTATGCTCGACTGTACGAAAAGCAATACCCTTTGTGCAAATTTTTTCACAGGGGTTTTGAGGGTTGGAGGGGGGCCTGCGGCCGCTTGGATTTCGCATCCATCGCCTGACCGACGCGGCACATCGCAAGACCCCGCAAGGCCGGTCGTGGGGCTGGTCCGAAGTGTAATAGCCGGCTCAGTCCAGCAGTTCGTTCACGCCCAGGAGGGCCTCCTGCCGGATGGTCATGGGCCGGCGCAGGTCCGCGGGTCTTGGCGAGGTCCTGATTGACCTTCTCCCTGGCGGCTCGCAGCGCGGTTCGCCTATCCTTGATCTGGTCCTGAGTAGCTTCTCTGTTGCCCCCCGGGGGTGGTACCCGTCCTTCTTCGGGTCTACTGGACCGGAGACGCGTGAGATTCTTCGGCAGGGTGTACCCCGGCGCATAGATGGTCCGTAGTCTGCTTGGGTTTCCGCCCCGGCGTTGCTCTCGGGCCAGCAGCAGTTCGCCGCCGAGTCGAGGCTGCCCCCTCTCAAGACACGAGGCTCTCCATCAAACCTCGCAGTTTCTCGACATCGACCTCTCTCTCGAAAAGCGCCCGGGAATCTTCGCGGTAGACGTTCGTGTTGTCCTCGAACGGCGGCTTATTGGGACTTAGGTAAAGAACGCCCAACGGAAGTTTCTCCGTCTCCGTGGCCCTTTGAAAAGCGGCCATACGATCGCGCGGGTCGTGCGACTCGTCGAGGTAGTATGTGTGCTCCTTGAACCACTGGTAGGTGTTGAGTTTGTTGTAGGTGACGCAGGGCTGGAGGATGTCCAGCAGCGCGTAGCCCTTGTGCGTGATGGCCTTCTTCATGAGGTCCTTGGTCTGCTCGCGATCCTGGGCGTTGGCCCTGGCGACGAAGCCCGCGTTCAGTGCGATGGCCACCGCCATGGGGTTGAACGGTTCCAGGCATACGCCGTGGACCTGCACGGGCGTCTTGAAGCCCAGCGGACTGGTCGGCGAGGCCTGGCCTTTGGTCAGGCCGTAGACCCGGTTGTCGTGCACGATATTGGTGATGTTCGGGTTTCGGCGGATGCAGTGGATGAAGTGGTTGCCGCCCTCGCCGTACATATCGCCGTCGCCGCTCTCGGCAATGACGGTGAGCCGGGGGTTGACCGTCTTGATGGCCGTCGCCGGCGGCAGCGCCCGGCCGTGGAGGCCGTTGAAGACGTGCGCCCGGATATAGTGCGGGATCTTGGCCGCCTGTCCGATCCCCGAGACCATCACAAGCTGCGTTGGGTCGATATCCAGCTCCGCGACGGCCTCCTTGAGCGTCTTGAGGATCGGAAAATTTCCGCAGCCCGGGCACCAGGCGATGTCCACATCACCCATATCGAAAACCTTGGTTTCCATCAGACGTCATCCCTTTGAAATGGATTATTGATTATGGATGATTGATTGTTGGGGTCTGTCTGCCGTCAGTCATCTTTCAGCAACTCCCCGAGCCCGGCCATGATTTCTTCCACGCTGAAATTCAGGCCGTTGTACTTCAGCAGCAGCTCATCGGCCGGTATGCCGGCGTGCAGTTCCACGAGTTTGGCGAACTGGCCGGTGGCGTTGCCCTCGATGATGACCGTCTTCCCGGCCCTGGCCATGTAATCGGCCGTGCCGTCGTAGAGTGGATACACCTGGCTGTAGTGCAGCATGGCCGTATCGTCCCGACCCAACTGTGAAATGGCCTCCTTCACCGCATGATACGTCGATCCCCAGCACAGGACCAGATTCTTGTAGTCCTGCGGCCCGACCAGCGCAGGCGGCACCACGTCGGCTGCGAGCAGCTCGCCCTTGGCCAGACGCTTGTTCACCATCCGCACCCGCAGATCGAGATCTTCCGTGATATGTCCCTCCTCATCGTGCTCGTCGCTATCGACGATGACGAAGCCGTCGCCATATCCCGGCACGCCGCGAGGCGACACGCCTTCTCGCGTGATTGCGTACCGCCGATAGTCCTTTGCGGTCCTGACGAAATGCTTCTCCACCCCGACCTTCGATAGATCAAATGCGGGCGTGTCGTAATATGAATCGATGAAGTACTGATCCGTGAGGAGGAACACGGGAACTTGGTACTTGTCGGCGAGGTTGAACGCCCTTTGCGCCAAATGGAAACCCCCTTCGAGTGTCCCCGGGGCCAGGATGATTCGGGGAAACTCGCCATGTCCCGCGTACAGGGCCAGTTCCAGGTCGCCCTGCTCAGTTCGCGTGGGCAGCCCCGTCGCCGGTCCCGGCCGCTGGGCCAGGTGAACCACAACGGGCGTCTCCAACATGCCGGCCAGACTCAGTCCTTCGGTCATCAGGGCAAAGCCCCCGCCGGAGGTGGTCACCAGCCCGCGAGCCCCGGCGTACCAGGCCCCGATCGCCATGTTGATCGCCGCAATCTCGTCCTCCGCCTGTTCGACGACGATCCCGAAATCGCTTCCATGCTGGGCGAGAAACGTCAGCACCGGCGTCGAGGGCGACATCGGATACGAGCTGACGAAATTGCACCCGCCCGCAATGGCCCCCAGGCTGACCGCCTCGGCCCCATCCAGCAACAATCGGCCCTTGCCCCGATCTCCGGGAGCCGGGCTCAGCGCGAGGTCGCGAATTCCCAGACCGCCGGCGGCCTCGTACCCCGCGAGGGCCGCCTTTGCGTTGTCTTCCACAACCTCGGCGGGCTTGCGGGCGAAGGAACGCCTCACGTGGTCGGTCAGACGCTCCAGATCAATCCCCAGAAGCGCCGCGACGGCCCCTACCGCGACGATGTTCGAGTAGATCTTGTTTCCGATGTCCGTGGCCATCTTCGTGAACGGGATCTCGATGAATTTGCACGACCGCGCGACGGGACCATCGCCGACAGCCTCCCGCTCGCCCAGCGCGACGGTCTGCGCCGAGACTCGCTGGGCGACGTGCTCGACGGCCCCCTTGCTGAGCGGGATCAGAACATCGATCCGGTGCACATAGGCCGCGACCTCGTGGTCGGAGACCCGAATCGTGGTCGAGTTCACCCCGCCGCGGACTCGCGACATATACTCTTTGGTCGCGAAGACGTGATAACCCGCGAGTGTCAAGAGCCTGGTCAGCAGATACTCCACGGTCTGCACGCCCTGGCCGGCCTGTCCGCACAAGACAATCGAGATGTCATCCCTGTGTTTGCGTCCTGCCCCATCAGCCATACGTCAACCATCCACATTGAAGGTGCCGAGACTTCCTTCGGCCTGGGCCACATTCGGCCCCGGTCCCACCGAATGCCCCGGAGGGCTTCCGCCATTATCCTGTAGGACCGCCGACTGTCAACGGTTCGGCGGCAACCGGCTACGCGATCTGCTCGGTGGACTGGGTGAGTATCCGCACGTGCCTTTCTTCTGTTTCATCTCGATGAAGACCACGACAGCTCCCGGCCACCGAGCCGCCGCAAACGACTCTATCTCTACAGCGCAAGCGCCCGGCAGTTCGGGAATTGCCTCTTGCCGGGTTGGAATACCGCTGCCGTATGGCATTTCGGAACAGCATCGGGTACAATATCGCAGGAAAATGGACGAGATACGGCGAAAACTGGCCCAGATCGACGATCAACTCGCCGGATGCACCCTGTGCAGCCGCCTTGTGAGCCAAGCGCCGTTGTTCCTGCCCGCCGTGGGCATGATGGTTGGAATCCTGGTGCAACATGGGCTTCTGCGCTGCCTGACGGGTCCTCGTCCGTTGTTTTTGCCATGGATCTGGTTGGCTGCCGCTGCATCCGCCGGAATGGTCATGTTCCTGGCACGGGTCCGCTCTCCGCTGGGTCCGCAAGGGCTTGCCTTCGTCACCTCGTTCTGCTTTCTGTGCCTCGGGGCCATCCGCCTGCTGGCGTTTGAGACGGCCGCTCCGTCGGATGTTTGCCATGTCGTCGGGCCTGATCGCACACTGGCGACCATTCGGGGTCGTATCCTGACCCAGCCGTATCAGCAGCCGGAGAACTGGTGTTTCGCTCAATTCGCCTCCGCCGACCCAGCCACGGCATTCTACTTGAAGGTAGAGGCCGTAGAGACTCCCGAGGGTTGGAAGACCATCGGCGGCACGATTCGGGTCCGCGTGGATGAGCCGGCCCCCAACCTCCGGATCGGCGACTATGTTCAGACCTATTGCTGGCTCCACCGATACGATGAGCCAACAAATCCAGGCCAATTCAACGTCGCCGAGTATCTGAGGCTGAAGAACGTGCACGTGGGGGCATCGGTGCCCTCGCGGGACGCAATCAGCGTTCTCACCGGGCCTGCGCCGGGCGTCCTTACGGCACTGCGAAAGATCATCACAAACGCGGCCAGAACCGCTCTGTTGGATCATCCGCCTGCCGACACGCAGAGTGAAGCCATCCTCGAAGCCCTGTTGCTCGGCGAGCGGCGGAACATCGATCCGGACACGCATGAGGCCTTTCGACGGACGGGCCTGCTCCACCTGGTCAGCCTTTCCGGGATGCACCTGTGTATTCTGATCGGCGTCGTGTGGTGGTTCGGGAAGCTCGCCGGGCTGAGGAAAAACGGTCGGGCCGCGGTCTGCGTCGTTGCGACGGCAGTCTTTCTGTTCATGGTCCCCCCGCGGGCGCCGACCCTGCGGGCGGCCGCAATCGTGTGGACCTTTTGCGCGTCCGTTCTTCTGCGGAGGCGCGCAAATCCGCTCAATTCCCTGTCGCTGGCCGCCATCATCCTTCTACTGATTCAACCGACCCAGTTGTTCGACGTGGGCTGGCAGTTGTCGTTCGCCGCCACGGCCGGAATCCTGGCCTTCACCGGAAGAATCGAGGGCCGGCTGCGGGAAAGGACGTACGGACGACTTGAATCCTCGATTCTGGGGGCCAAGATCGCGACACGGATATGGAAGGCCCTGGCAAACGGAGCAGTCCGCGCGATCTCCGTGGGGTTGGCGGCGTGGCTGGGCAGTGCGGGCGTTCTCCTCTATCATTTCTACAACGTCACGCCGCTGGCGAGCGTCTGGACCGTGATCGCCGCGGCGCCGGTGACCGCCATCCTGACAGTGGGGTTTCTGAAAGTCGTCCTGGCCTTCTTCCTGCCCACTCTGAGCGTGCTCCTGGGCTCTCTGCTCTCCATCCTGGCGGACCTGCTCATCTGGCTGGTCCGGCTCATGGCCGAGATCGATCTGTCCTATATCCTGATCGGTCAGGTTCCGGTGCTGCTCATCCTTCTGTACTATGCCCTGATCCTCTTCACGGCATTCGTTCACCTGCGACGGCACACCGTGAAGCGGGCTCTTTGCACGGCCATGCTGCTGATGCTGCTGGTACCGCTGGGCGTGCTGAAGTGGCAGCGGACCTATCGCAATCACCTGAGCGTCACGTGCCTCGACGTCGGCCACGGTCAGGCAATCCTGGCCCGATTTCCCGGTATGATGAATGTACTGTTCGACGCCGGATCATTGTATGGCAGCGACATCGGGACGAGGATCGTTCTGCCGTTTCTGGACCATGAAGGCATCGGCCGGCTCCACGCCGTGGTCGTGAGCCATCGGGACATCGACCACATCAATGGCCTGCCGGAGGTGGTCGATCGCCGCTCGGTAGATCGCGTCTGCCTCGACGAAACCTCCTTCACCGAATCGCAGGACGTGGAGACGATCCATGTCCTGATGAACCATCTTGCGGACAGGCACGTCCAGGCAGAGCGTATGCCCGGGATTGTTGACACCGGCCGGGCGCAGATTCGCGTATTGTGGCCAACCCCGGAGGCAGCGGCACGCGATCAGCTCAGCGACAACGACAAATCGCTCGTGTGCCTGGTCGAATACGCCGGAAAGAGAATCCTCTTGTGCTCCGACATCGAGGGACTCGCCCAGCGAGAGATCATGACCCTCTACCCGACCTTGATGGCCGACGTGGTTGTCGTCCCCCACCATGGTTCGATAAGAACCCTCGACGGCCGATTTCTCGAACAACTTGCCCCGAGCATCCTTATATGCAGTTGCGGCTCGAGGGACTATGAACAGGGCCGTGTGATGAAGGCCCCGGCGGGCGGCGAACTACTGATCACCGCCAGAGACGGGGCGGTTCGTGTTTGCATCGAGCCGACCGGTATGATACAAACGGCCGCTCTGAAACAACGTTAAGGAGTTCTGTAGCATGAGCACCCGTGTCGGAGGATCGTCAATCCACACCCTGTCCCTTGGCATCACCCTCCTCCTTGTAGGCGTAAACCTGGCGATTGCCACGAATTTCAACTATGAAACCGCCAAGGTCGATCCGAACGATCTGAGCTTCTATCAGCCGCCGATGACAACCGAGCCCTATCCGCTTACCAGCGCCACGAAGGTCAAGAACGTGATCGTGTGCATCGGCGACGGCATGGGGATCAACATGGTGACGCTGGCCGGCATGAAGATCGGCGGCCCCGGCGGCAAGCTGCACATCGAGAGACTGCCCGTGACGGGTCTTGTGCGAACCCATTCGACCGATTCACACGTCACGGATTCGGCGGCCGGTGGGACGGCCCTCGCCGCCGGGATCAAGACAAAGAACGGCATGATCGGAATGACCCCCGAGGAAAAGGAGTATTTCACGATTCTCGAGGCGGCCCAGGCCAAAGGGATGGCCGCCGGCCTAGTCGTGACATGCACCATGAGCCACGCGACCCCCGCCTCGTTCGGCTCGCACGTCAAATCGCGCAAGCTGGAGCCCGCCATCGCGGAGCAGCTCATTGCCAATCGGATCAATGTCCTCTTCGGAGGCGGACGTAAGTACTTCCTGTCCAAGTCTACCCCCGGCAGCGCCCGCAAGGACGAGATCGACGTGATCGCCCAGGCGAAGGAAGCCGGCTACACGTACATCGAGACAGCCTCCGAGTTGCGGTCAGCCCATGATTCTCACGTTCTCGGTCTGTTCCAGCTCGACGCACTGAAGACCGCCGGCCCCGAGCCGACTCTGGCTCAGATGACCCAAAAGGCGATTCGGCTTCTCAAACGCGCGAGCCGTGAGGCGACCGGCGGCAGAAGGGGATTCTTCCTGATGGTCGAGGGCAGCCAGATCGACTGGGAATGCCATGGGAACAAGACCAACGGCGCCATCAGGCAAACGCTCCTGTTCGACCAGGCGGTGGAGGCGGCCGTCGATTTCGCCCTGAAGGACGGCCACACGCTGGTGATCGTGACCTCCGATCATGAGACAGGCGGCATGACCCTTATCGGCGACGGTGACGAGGATAAGGCCGACCCCCAGTTGGGCGTGCGATGGTCCACGAAGGGCCACTCGGGCGCCCCCGTCGGGATCTGGGCCATGGGGCCGGGGGCGGTCCGTTTTACGGGCGTGCAGGACAATACCGACATCCCTAAGAAGATCGCTCAACTGCTCGGCATCCGACCCTTCCCGCGACGATTGAAATGAAGCAAGGCCAGACCATCCTGAGGGTTGACGCCACGTATCATCTGCAGGTGCAGGTGGGGGATACAGTGCGGCGAGGGCAGAAAATACAAGAGGTCCCGGACACGGGCGAGTCCTTCGTCGCACCCGTATCCGGGACCATCGAGAGTATTCAGTTCGATCCGACCGATCACGAATTTGTGATCGTGATCGAATCGGTGCGGTAGCCGCGTGCATCCGCCTGCGGCTTCGGGGGTGCGGTTCGCCGCATATTGACGACGATCTCGACTCGGCGGTTCTTCGCCTTGCCCGTCGCGTTTGCATTCGAGGCAACCGGGCGCGCCGAACCACAAGCGGCCGCGCGCACCTGCTTTTCAGGAATGCCGTGGTCGATCAGGTACCTCGCCACCGACAGGGCGCGCTGCGCGGACAGCTCCAGGTTGTCTTTCCACAGGTCTTTGGTTTTCAGAATTGGGTCCGTATCGGTGTGCCCGACAATGTCGATATCCTTGTCCGCGTACTTCTGCTTGATGACGGACAGGATGTGATTGAGCTCCGTGCTGGTGGCGTTCTTCAGGGAGGCCTTACCCGAATCGAACAGGATCGTATTCGGCAGCGTCACCGTAATCGTGCCGGCTGCCGCATCGAACGCCACGTCATAGCCTTCGCCGAAGCCTGTCGCATCCGCGGGCGTCTTGTTCAACTCTTCGATCTGCCGCCGCAGTTCGTCGATGGTCTGTTGATCCGCCGCGATGCGGTCCGCAAGCTGCTGCCGCTCGCTTTGCAGACTCTCGTAGCGCCCCTTGAGGTTCTGGTGTTCGACGTTCAGATAGTCATATTTCTTCTTGTAGTCCGTGCACCCGGACAACACGGATGCTGCGACAAGACAAACGAGTGGAACTACGGACTTTCTGCTGACCAACTTCATGCGGCACCTCCCTGCAAAACACAAACCCTTCCCTGCGCGTCATGGACCGAACACGAAGCTGACGCGGACCATGATCCAATCGTGGAAAATCATAACAGTCAAAACAGCGAATGACAAGAACGGACCATAGGGAAGCTGGTGAATTTTTTTCGAGAACATTTGAAAAAGTGCCCAACCCAGCCCGAAGAACGGCGCGATAAAGAAGGCAATTACGACCATTACCGGACCTATCACCGCCCCGGCAGCCCCCATAAGATGGACGTCCCCCAGTCCCATAGCCTCTTTCCCAAAGGCCAGGGTCCCCAGGATGCGGGTCGCCCACACCGTGGCGCAGCCTACGAAGTACCCGAATAGACTTCCGAGCAGGCCGGAAGCCACCGGACGCGCAACCATTCGGCTCCACCAGGTCTCGACCTGATCTGATTCTCCCAGAATCGCGGATGCAAGCACCGCACAGACGATAATCGGCGTCAGGAAAACAACCTCGCGAAGGGCCTCAAGACGGTGGTTGAACTGCGGCTCATCAAAGGGGCCGGGGCCCGCCGGCCGACCACGATTATCCTGGGCTGGAGAATCTCTCTCTTCGGCCTCCGGCTGGTCGTAACTCCTTTTCAGAACACCGCTTTTGAGCAGCAGCCAAGCTATTCCCAGCCCAACGGCCGCCCCCAGGGCCAGGGCGCCGGTTCGCGACGAAGCCGTCGGGAGCAGCGACTTGATCCGGATTTCTTCCGGATCGATGACGTACCCGCCAACGGTCGAGCCGATGAATCCTGCCGCTGTGACAAACCAGCAGATGCCCAGAGGGATGATCCACAGTTCCAGGTCGATGCCCGAGGCCGCGATGAAGGCCCCAATCAGGATCAGGTGGAGCAGATAGACGAGCCATGCCCCTTGGGTCCCCATCGTCGGCCGGACATTGGTGTGAAAATAAATAAAATACACACCGAGAAACACTGCCCCGGTTAGCAGTTCCACGATGAAGTACCGAGCGGAGATCGGCGCCTTGCAGCAGCGGCACTTTGCCCGCAGTGCGATCCACGACACCAGGGGAATGTTGTCGTAGAATCGGATTGCCTTGCCGCAATGCGGGCAGGCCGACCCCGGATGCACGAGCGATTTCTCGCGAGGCAGGCGATAGATCACAACGTTCAGGAAGCTGCCGATACAGCAGCCGAACATGAAGACGAAAACAACTACAATCCACTCCTGCGGCGTCACGTTGTCCCCTCAGTAGCACGGGCATCCTGCTCGTGATCTTGGTTCATGGGTGCTCGTGCCCATGTTACGCAATCTATCCTTTGGGGGCCCTGCGATTCACCGCGCCGGCCACCTTGACGGGCAGGGCAAACAGCCGAATGAAGCCCTTTGCATCCGTCTGGTCGTATTCCTCGCCCATCTTGAAGCTCGCCAGATCCATTTGGTACAGGCTGTTGGCGCTCTTCATCCCCGCGACGGTGCAGCGGCCCTTGAAGAGCTTGAGCCGGACTTCGCCCGTGACGTTGCGCTGGGTCATATCGACGAACGCATCGAGCGCCTCTCGCAGCGGGCTGAACCAAAGGCCATAATAGACCAGTTCGGCGTACTTCAGCGACACCTGTTGCTTGTAGTGCATGGTTTCGCGTTCGAGCGTCAGGCTTTCGAGGGCGCGATGGGCGGTCATCAGGATCTCACCCCCCGGCGTCTCGTACACACCCCGCGATTTCATGCCGACGAGGCGATTCTCGACGATGTCAACCTGCCCGACAGCGTGCTTGCCGCCGATTTGGTTCAGCGTCTCGACGAGCTTCACCGGGTTGGTCAGCCGGCCGTCCAGCTTTACGGGGATGCCCTCGTGGAGACCGACTGTGACGTAGTCCGGCCGGTCCGGGGCCTGCGAGACCGGGTTGGAGATCACGTACAAATCATCCTTCGGCTCGTTGGCCGGGTCTTCGAGGTCCGCACCTTCGTGGCTGATGTGCCAGAGATTGCGGTCCCGCGAGTAAATCTTTTTCTTGCTCTGCTCGATCGGGATCTTGTGCTGCCGGGCATAATCCACGGCCGCCTCCCGCGAAGTCAGCTTGAAATTCGGGTCCTTCCAGGGGGCGATGATCTTGAGCGTCGGGTCCAGCGCCATGAAGGTCACCTCGAACCGGACCTGGTCGTTGCCCNNCCCTTGCCGGTGGCGCCGTGCGCGACGCCCATCGCCTTCTCCGCGTGAGCCACCTCGACCTGGTGCTTGGCGATCAGCGGCCGGGCGATGCTGGTCCCCAGCAGGTACCCATTCTCATAGACCGCGCCGGCCTTGAGCATCCGCCAGAGGTATTCCTCGACGAACTCCCGCCGCAGGTCCTTGACCACGCACTTGACCGCCCCGCTCTCCAGGGCCTTCTTCTTGATCCCCGACAACTCATCGCCCTGCCCCAGCTCGGCGGCAAACGCGATCACATCGTATCCATAGGTTTCCTTCAGCCACGGCAGGATCACACTCGTATCCAGTCCGCCGCTGTACGCCAGCACCACTTTTTCATTCTTCGACATAGTCTGTCCTTCATGCTCAAGGTAGGGCGAGCATCCCCGCTCACCACAAGACGTCGTGCCAGGACGCACGATCTACAGGAAGCCGGATTATACGGATCGAGTCGCCCGGATTCAATGGAATCCCCGAGAGCCGGCCCGTCTCCATGGTCGTCAGGCAGCAGCCGTCCGGATCGCAGTCACGACGTTGAGGGCCCCTTGTGTCTGCTCTTCGGTCTCGTCTGTATCCTCAGACTCCTCCTCATCCTCAGACTCTTCATCTTCCTCCTCAGATTCCTCGTCGTCCACGGATTCCTCTCCCGGCATTTCCCGGCCCAGACGTTCGTAAGTCGCCTCCAACTCGCTCTGGAACCTGTCGTGATCCATGGCCTCGACGTGGCCGTCCAGGAAGAGGGCAAGGACTTTGTCCAAGCCGAACTCCGGGTTCTCGTAGGCGACGATACTGCCGGGATAACCCTCCAGTGACTGGCTCGGAATGTAGATGTAGCTCGGACCCTCAAACCACTTCGGCTTCCGCGGGGACTCGAGGATCTTGGAGTCGCGGTAATAGGGCTTCGCCTCCTCCAGATCGGCCGGGAACTTATCCTCGTTGTCGTCTGCGTACATGTGCAAGGCAAGTCCCAACTGCTTGAGGTTCGACATGGAAGCGACGGTCTTGGCCTGATCGCGGACCCTGGCCAGAGCCGGCATCGCGATGCCGGCGCCCACACCGGCGCCGGCCGCGGTCGCCAGGCTGATCTCAATGCCCGGTCCGCGGTAGAGCGAGTGCAGCCCATCGGGGCCGACGTAGCTGCAATCAATCGACGGACCCATCCCCTTGGCGATATGCGTCAACGACGGCAGCATCACGGGCAGCTTGATGCCTTGCTGCGAAGCCAGCATCGTCGCCATCGGCCACATCTGCTGTGCCTGCATCATGAGTTGCGTAAGCTGGACGCCCGAATCGACGTAGCTAAGACTCGACAGATTCTGGGGCAGCCCGGCGGCCGTTTTCTTGTAGCCCTCGGTGTCCAGGAGAGATTTCCCATCGGCCCCCTTCGAAACAAGCTGCTTCACGCCCAGATCGCACAGCTCCATGCCCGATGCAATAACGACATGGTCATTCGCAATCGACCACGTGGGCATCACACCCATCATCGCCACCGGCGCGATGGCCCAAACGTGTATGGTCCGGCCGTCATCCCGCTCCTGAGAACTGATTTGAAGCATGCCCTTGGCTTGCTCGCCGACGAATTCGCCGACAGCCGTCATGGCCTTCTCAAATGCCCGGGCATCTCTGAGCTTCGCGGCCACAACAAACCCGCCCATCGGAGCCTCGGCCATCGCACCGGCCGGCAGGGAGTAGGACACCATGGGACCGGCCAGGGACGCAAGCAGCTCCTCCCGAATCCGCAGCTTGACCTGGGATTCGAAGCCGGTGATGGCCTGCTGGATGTCGGTATAGTCGTCCTCCGGCACAGCCGCTTTTACAGTCCCCATGATCGTGTCGTACAGAACGGCGAGATCCCAGTTAACTGCGCTGGCGGTGACGGCACGAGCATCGACCGCCCCGAACCACGCCGGATCGATGGGCTTGCAGGCCGCAAACACCCCGGTCCCTGGGGTGGGCATTTCCAGCACGGCCTGGCCGACTACATCAGGCCCAGCAAAGCCGGCCCTGGCGCAGAACGCCTTGACATTCGCGAAACCGAGCTTGGTGAGAACGGTCGTGAAAGTATTTGCATCCTTCTCGCCGGATTCCTGGCGAATGACCGATCCGGCCAGTTGGCGGACCTTTTGGATGTCCGCCGTGACCACCAGGGCATCGCCGCTGCCGGGCACCTTGCCCAGAGAGGCGGGCGGCGCCGAACGCGGCTGAGATAGATACTTTACGGCCGCACCCTGGGCGTCATTCACCGCGATCACGAAACGATTGCCCACCCAGCCCCAGTACAACGGCACATCGTCATCTTCCTTGAGGCTGCGCATCTTGAGAGAGCCGATCTCCTTGTCAGTAATGTTGTCCTGCCCTGCCATCGCCTCCAGTTTGCCCACGATGGCGGCAAATTCCGGCTTGCGGTCGCCGGCGTCCAGAATGGCGAAACCCGCGATGGGCGGCCCCTCCTGCACAGGCACCTGTATGACACCGGCCAGGACCGGCCGGCTCAGGGCCTGCCGGACGTAGGTGAGCACCAGATCAATCTTCTGGGGGACGTTCGGGTCCCCGGATTCCTCCTTGGCCTTCCTCAGTAGCTCAGTCTTGATCGACTGATAGAACGTCCGAACGCCCTTGTCGTTCCAAATTCGGCCGATGGCCGTCTTCTCGAAATCGCCCTTGAGGGCATCGCCCCCGCTGGTCCCCACGAAAGCGATGGCGTCATCGGGCAATCGCTTCGCCAGTTCCTCCACCGCAGAGGCGCCCATCGCCGCAGGCACCCGAGCCAAACCCGTGACCAACAGAACCACACACGCCAGTCGAATCCACCGCATCTGAATCATCGTGATCTCCCTTCAAAAGGGGCCCCAGGTTAGTATTTCCGCAGAAGATGATTGTACAGACACCCCCTCGGGACCGCAATGCCCCCGTGCGATTTGTGTTGATGCCCACTCCAGTTCGCCGCAGGGAATCGGCTCGATACGATCATCGGCCGCGTCACATGAGCCTTGAGCATCTTCTCCAAAGCCAAATGGATAAAGAACAGGCCGTGCCTCAGATGCCCCTTTTCGAGGAGCGACTCCGCTGCCGCGAGGTCTTCCGTCGAGCCCGTCCGCCAGTATTCGATTTACTCATCAGCGTTCATACGCACCCGCGTATAGATTTGGGGGTTCTTTTTCCCCAATATACGCATGATTGGGCGCAGAAGGCAATAGACTTCACCGCCTGATCGTGTCTGTGCGAATTTCCGGGCGGGTCGTTACGTAGCACGGCCGTCCCGGCCGTGAGTACCACGGGCATCCTGCCCGTGGCAATACAGGGGCGAGACGCCCCTACTACCTATGGGCAGGATGCCCATGCTACGAAGCCGTGACCGGCTCGCTTTCAGCAAGCCAGCCCATGCTTCGCCTGTGCCCGTTTCTTTTCACAGACACCATTCAAGCCTTATCAGCGACTCCCCCAATCGCACCGATACGAATCCGGCACCTCCTCCAGGCTCGAAAACACATCCTTCTCCGGAAACGCCGCACGAGCCAGCGGCTGGACGAGTCTCTTGTCTCCGGTCAACAGACCGTCAGCCCTTGATAGAGAGGCCACATATTCCATATCGTAGAAGTCGTTGGAGATATCTGACTGCAAGGTAGTATCGAGTGTATTCGCTCTCCTGTCAGCCCACTCCAAGGCCCATCCATACCAGAGACGCAGGACCTGCCAAGTGTACCACTGCTCTGTTACATCTGATGCCAAACTGGGAATCCATTTCCGAGGCATGCACCGGCTTTCACAGCATCTTCCAACCGATGCAACAAATAGATCGGATTCTTCGTTTGTTTCCTGCCGCTGCAATCGTCACTCATCAGACACTCAATGGCAAGCGCATGTGGCAAGAGGACTTGATACTCTCCCACGAATGTGATCAGGGCAGACTTACCTTCGCCTTGAAAGCGACACTTGTCAATCGCAAGTAGTTTCGCCATCGTCTCTCCCTTCAACTTCGGCGAGTCACGCGCTCCTAATAACGACGTCTCGCATCAATCCAGCATTGGCAGTTTGGCCCGTGAAGAGGTGGAACTGGGCGGCGGCCTGGTTGACGAACATGGCGATGCCGTCGATGGTTCTTGCCCCCTTTTCCTTCGCCTGTCTCAACAGCAGCGTCTCGGCGGGGTTGTAGACGGTGTCGAAGACTGCCATGTCGGGCTTGAGGTATTCGGCCGGGACTGGGGTGGCGTCCACGTGCGGGTGCATGCCGATGCTGGTGCAGTTGATCAGGAGCTTGGCGTCGAGACGAGACAACTCGTCCAGGCCGGCGGCTTGGCAATGGAATTCGGTGGCGAGTTCTTCCGCTCGTTTGACTGTGCGGTTGTAGATCGTCACCTTTACGCCGGCGTCGGTCAGGCCCGCCACGATGGCTCGGGAGACACCGCCCGCTCCGACCACCGCCACCGGCACGCCGCGCAAACCTGCTCGCTCGATGCCCATGCCTTGCGTGATCGCATCGAGGGCGCCGGCGTAGTCCGTGTTGCAGGCGGACACCCGTGGCTCTTTGTTCGTAGCACGGCCATCCTGGCCGTGTTCCCACGGGCTGGAAGCCCGTGCTACGATGAGTGTGTTGGCTGCGCCGATCTCGTCGGCGAGGGGTTCGACGAATCCGCCGTTGCGACGCACGTATTCCAGGGCGCTGTGTTTGTGTGGGATCGTCACGCTGAAGCCCCGGAAATCCAACCAGGGCCGGGTGAGGACATTATCCAGGAACACATCGAATTCCTTCTGCCCGCCTTGCACCAGCAGCGGCAGGTAGAGCCTGTTCATGCCTTTATCGGCGAAGCACGCGTTGTGGATCGTCGGACTCAAGGAGTGGCCGACCGGGTCGGCGATCACGCCGAAAAGCTCCGTTTGGGCGTCAATCGAGTCCTGGTGGTACAGCCCTTTGAGTTTGCCGACTGTCAACTGCCCCGGGGCCGTCGCGGCCTGTTCGTCGACGCTGGCAAACGTCACGAGACTACCGAGCTTCTTCGCAAGAATTCGACTGATCAGGCCCGATTCGCCCATGCACAGCACGATGCGGTCGCCCTGGGTCTCATGGAGCAGGTCAAAAGCCCCGAAGCAGTCGTTGATGTGAGCAGCCGTGTAGACCAGCTTCGGAATCGCGATAGGGCAGGTTTGTATAATTTCCCGATGCAGCCCCCCGATGTCGCGAAATCTTCCTCGGAAATCGTGGGCCGACAGGATCAGACGGCTCCTCGGACGGGTGGCGAGGCAGGCTCTGATGGTATGGCCAATCTCCGGTCGGAGGAAGTTGGCGTACTCCAAATCGACAAAATCAGCTCCGGCCTCAACCGCCTTCAACAGCACCAGTATCCGCAACTCGTCAGGGTATGGCTTCGCCCCGCCTTCCCTTGGGTCGCGGCAGGTCACAATCGCTGGGATTCGCCCCCGACCTGCATCTCTGGTCTCGGCGATCAGCGCCACGACGGAAACCGCATCGAGGGCTTCAAGATAGTCGGTCCGCAACTCGAGCATCTCGGCCCCGGCGGCAATTGCCTCCCTCACCTGCCGTTTCGCCCCGTCCAGGTCCTGCGCCGAGATGGGAACAGTCAAATGCGTCATGATAAGCCAGAGATATAGCAACCGCCGTGCGACAAGGCAAGAGTCAAAGCCGGCCTGAGCAATTCCTAATGAGAGCATTGCATTTTCGAGCCGGATCGAGTAGAATCCCGCATTTGAGGATTCAGACAGGTTTGGCAATCGCCTTCCGCGACGCGCAGCGGCGCTGCGGACACAGATTGCCGGTTGTGCGGTGAAATCGGATTATGCCGGAAATACGGATCAGAGTCCCCGGAATGCCGGAGACGCATTACACAATTGTCATAGGGTCGGGCATACTGCCTTCCGTGTGGCCGCAGATCAAGGCCGCTCACGGCGGATTCAACCGGTTCGTCGTCACCGATGAGCACGTCGTCGCGGCGGGCCATCTGAACACCCTGCTCGGCGGCAGACCGGCTTCCCACTTCATCATCAAGCCCGCGGGCGAAGTCTCCAAGACCATCGATACAGCGGTCGCCATCGTCGAGGCGATGGAGAAGGCCTATTTCGGCCGGGACACGGTGGTCATCGCCCTGGGCGGCGGGACGGTGGGCGACATCGCGGGATTCGCTGCGGCGATCTTCAAGCGAGGCGTCCCCATTGTCCATGTCCCGACGACGACGCTGGCTCAGGCCGACTCCGCCATCGGCGGCAAGACAGGCGTCGATTCAAGCGCCAGCAAGAACGCCTTCGGGGCCTTCTGGCACCCGGCGGCGGTCTACATCGATATTGCGACCGTTGCGACCCTGGACGACCGACAGTACCGCTGTGGCCTCGTCGAATCCGTCAAGCACGGCCTGATCGCCGATGCAGGGTACTTCGAGTTCATCGAGAGCCATCTGGATGCGGTCCTCGCGAGAGACCTCGACGCGCTCGAAACGCTGGCCGAGCACAATTGCCGGATCAAGGGGCGTGTGGTCGAGGAGGACCCGTTCGAGAAGAACAAGCGGCGAATCCTGAACTATGGCCACACGATCGGCCACGCAGTGGAAGCCGCGAGCGGCTACGAATTGCTTCACGGCGAAGCCGTTGCCATCGGGATCATAGCAGCCGGGCTGATCGAGGGGGAGCTGGGACTGTCCGAGCCGGGCCGGTCCGACCGAGTCCGGGCGGTCCTTGAAAAACTCGACGTTCCGACAAAACTGCCGGCCGATATGGCCGAGGAAATGGTGATCGACCTCCTGCGGCACGACAAGAAGGCGGTCGATCGATGGCCGAGGTTCGTGCTGCTGGACCGGCTCGGTCAGGCCCACTGCGAAGCCGGCCAATATGCCGTGCAGGTCTGCCGGGAGATTGTGGAAAAGGTGGTGAGAGAACTCAGATAGATGGAAACAGGCTTTGTCATGCTGAACGAAAGGCCGCTCCGTCAAGCGATGAATCCCGGAAAATGCGCTCAAACCTCTTGAAAAAAGTATTTCCGCAAGGTATAATGCCGAAGGTAGGATAGTGTAGCTTGCGACTGCGGATTTGGTTCGCACACGTATGTTTTTCACTGGCAGGGAGGGGAGCCACGGACGGGAGTGGAAGGAACCCCTGATGGTAGTCTTGGGCCTTAGGTCCGTATAAACGGATCAGGAGCGTGCAGCGTGCCGACTGCATGGACACGGAGGCCGGGAGTACGAATAGCCGGTGGATTTCGCCGGCAATCGCCGCAAAGTGTCAGGTGTGGATGGGCAAAGTGGTATGTCGGCCGGTCTTCGGCCGATTCTGGGACGCTGGCGACTCCAGAACGTCCGGGAGAAGGTGATGAATACCAACGTACAACAACTGGTTGCCAAGGCGATGATGACCCTATTGCTGGGGTGGGCTGCCTCGGGAGAAGCAGCCGTCCGCTATGTGGCCCTCGACGGCTCCGGGACAAACGGCCTGAGCTGGGCCACCGCCTACAAAGACGTGCAAACGGCCATAGACGATGCGGCGGTCGCCGACGGGGATGAGATTCGAGTCAAGCAGGGCTGGTACACGATCAAGGCGCCTATCGTCGTGAGCAAGGCCGTGAAAATCCTCGGCGGGTACAGCGGCGTGATCACCGCGCGGGACCCCATGGTCTTCAAGACGACAATCGACGGTGCCGGGAACGCTCCGCATGGGCTCGTGGTCACGACCGATTCACAGATCGACGGGCTCACGATCACCGGTGGAAGGGCCTCTTATCAGGAGGAAATCGACGGCGGCGGCATGGTCATCACAAACTGCCGCGCCACCGTGACGAACTGCACCTTCGCTCAGAACTTCTGCCAGAGATGGGGCGGCGGCATCGCCCTCTCAGCAGCGCATGGCACGGTCATTGCCGACTGCACGTTCACGGACAATGTAGCAGGTTCCCAGGGCGGCGGGATACACAACAAAGACTCCGACATCACCATCAACGGCTGCTTGTTCATCCACAATGAAGCAAACGCGACCGCTGACGGGTCGGGCGGCGGCATCATGAATGACCAAGGCGTACCCTCGATCATTGGCTGCACGTTCACCAAGAACGTGGCTCTGTACGGGGCAGGCATATACAACGCGTACACCGACGCCCTCATCGAGTCCTGCACGTTCGCGGACTGCGGTGTGGTCACCGCTTGCGGGGGGGGCATCTACAATATCGGAGGCTCGCCCACAATCAGCAAGTGCCTGTTTCAGCACAACGGAGTCACAAACTGGGGCGGCGCCGTCATGAACCGCTCCTCGAGCGCCACCATCATCGATTGCATCATGTGGGAGAACTCTGCCATGGCACACGGAGGAGCCGTGTACATCGGGCCGACCGAGGATCTCCTCGTTGCCTATCCGCAATTCATTAACTGCACCATGTACGGCAACACGGCCACCTTCGGTGGCGCTCTGTACAGCCGCAGCGCCGCCGCCACCCTGTGGAACTGCATCCTCTGGGGGAATCGGGCATATATCTCCAACCCGGGCATCTACAACAACACGTTGGCATGGAACGCCACAACCGTGGCAAACTACTGCGACATAGAGGGAGACAACACCTATCCGGGCGCAAAGAACCTGTGCGTCGACCCCCTGTTCGAAGACCCGGAGAGGGGGAATTTTCAACTGCAAGCCGGCTCGCCGTGCGTCGATGCGGGCTCGCATGTGCCAAGCATCGAGACGTTGGACTATGAAGGCAATCAACGGGTCGTGGACGGCGACCAGAACGGCAGCGCGGTCGTGGATCTCGGCGCCCTCGAGTTCCAAAGTCGCAGCCAGGTGAACCGTGCATATCGCGGCCAGATCATGCAAACCATCGCCTACGAGGGTCCGACTGACACATCCGCGACGTACCTCTTCACCATGCTGCTGGAGACCGACGACACTGTCTACCGCATCGAGTTCCGTGCACCCAACAGCGGCAACATCTATCGGATTCCGAATGACTCCCAAACCTCGTCCGGCGGCGTGAGCACCTCGCACCAGATCCGCAACGGCAGGCATGTCTGGCAATACCGTGCCGCCCTCGACAGTCCCGCCGCCCTGGCGGGGTACGGCAACGGGACTTATCGCATCACCTTCTACTACAGGGGTGCTTCACAGCACGAGACTCAGATGGTGTTCCTGAAGCCGGGATACAACACTCCGATCACCCAGCCGACACAAAAGCCGGTGATCCTCTCGCCCAGCGTGTCCAGAGCCATGGGGTCGCCCGTGACTGCGGCATGGGACGCGTGCACCGACACCAGCGTCAACACGATCCGTCTGACGATCATGAATTCTGCAACGGGCGAAGAGATCATCACGGATGCTCTCGACGCTGCTCTTGTCGAGTCGAACGCCTATGCCCTGCCCGAGGGCCTATATGAAATCAAGTGTGCGTTCGCCAATCTCCAGGAGGGGACCAGTTCCGACGGCACGCCTTTCACTTGCGGCAAGGCCATCGTGGTGAGCCAGCAGTTCGAAGTGTCCTACTCGGCCGTCTACCGCTTCTGGTCGCCCAATTCCGGCTGTCACTTCTACACGATCTATGAGAGCGAGAAGGACTGGCTGATCGACAACTACCCGCACATCTGGATCTTTGAAGGCCCCATGTACAACGCCTGCGCTACCCCGTACCACGCCGGGCTGCTCCCCGTCTACCGTTTCTGGTCGGGTCAGACTCATTTCTATACCATCAGCGCGCAGGAAAAGGACAACCTGCTCAAGGAACAGCCGGAGGCTTTGACGTACGAGGGAATCGCCTTCTACGCCTACCCTGAGGGGGCACAACCCGTCGGCTGCGTACCCGTCTATCGATTCTGGAGTGCTTCAAATAATACGTATTTCTACACGGCGGACGAAGTCGAGAGGGCCAGGATCGCTACCGAATACGCCCATATCTTCACGGATGAGGGAATCGCCTTCTACGCTTACCCGTAGTCTCTTCCGATACACGGGAACGAGATTATACCCATCAGGAATCAGATTTCGGCGGGTTGTTCAAGTTTTTATTGGACGATAGCCGAAGTATCTGGTGAGGGATGGATTCAGACTGACAATCGAAGAGATCCGTTCCTTGCGGGGCTTGCCTCGACGAGCATGGCACGGCTCTCCGCAGCCGACTGATCGAGAACTTCCAGCTCATCACGGCGTGACACTGAAATCTCATTCAGGATGGGTATAATCCATTCCAACGCCGCGTCGAATTCTGTCGGGCAAGGCACCACGTTGCGTTTCGATTTACGGCAGGAGTATATGAAGATCCGTCGAATCATTCGAGTTTCGTTGCTTGTGCTGCTGGGAGTCGTGGCAGTGATCACGATCTCGGCAGGGGGGATTGGATGGTACTTTCATCCGCGGTTCCAGTCGGGTGATCGCGTCGTCTATGCCCGGCGGCATGGGCGCGATCTCACCTTCGATACTTTCCGGCCCGTGCGGCCCAACGGCCTGGGCGTCGTTGTGATGGTCAGCGGTGGGTGGAGATCGAGTCCGGAGAGCTTTCGGCCCTGGATGGCCGCGCCTTTGCTGCGCCGTGGTTATACAGTCTTTGCGGTTTCGCATCTTTCTCAGCCGCAGGCAACTGTGATGGAGATCGTCGAGGACGTGAATCGCGGCGTGCGGTTCATCCGGCATCATGCTCGTGAATACGGCATCGATCCCAATCGCCTCGGCGTCACGGGCGGCAGCGCGGGCGGGCATCTGAGCCTGATGCTGGCTACTCGCGGCGGCCCCGGCTCACCTGACGCTGCGGATCCTGTGGATCGGGAAAGCAGTGCCGTGCAGGCGGTGGCGATCTTCTTCCCGGTCACGGACTTGCTGAACCTTGGGGCTTCCACGGAGAACGCCGGCGACGGCGGTCCGCCCAAGAGCTTCGCGAAGGCCTTCGGCCCCCAGGCGACGGACCCGGCTGTGTGGAAACAGATCGGTCGCGGGATGTCTCCGATTTACCACGTTGCGCCGGGCATTGCGCCCATACTGATCCTTCACGGCGGGGCCGATACGCTGACCCCGTTGGAGCAATCCGAGTGGTTCGTCGCCCGCGTCCGCGAGGCAGGGGGCGTCATCAAGCTGATGGTCCGTCCCGGCAAGCAGCATGGCTGGCTCACTATGTTCTGGGACATCCGCCGGTTCGCGGACTGGTTCGACAGGCACCTGAAGCCGGATCGCGAATAAGAGGATAGCGGAAGTCATCACTTGGCCGTTTGCACGCGAGGAGAGACTATGGGCGAGTTCCGCGGACTTCTGGCGTACGGACGAACGATCTTACGGTGGGGCGCCGCCCAGATCAACCCCGACAGCGTGCGCGCCCTGGATCCGCGCGTCGATAGGGTCCGACAACCCAGACGAAGTTGCTCTCCCAGTCCCAATGCCGTGAACCCGGCCGGCGCAATCCCTGACCCCCGCGTTGCGGAATCGCTGTTTTATCGGGGTCCCTCTTGACACGCCGGCGGTAATCCGGTATACTGTATTGCATCTATGGGGGGTGGCAGACGCATCGTGGCCTGCCGCCGAATGAATCTGGGGGGTGATCGAATGAGCAGGTTCCTTGCACTCGCTGTCGGCATCGTGTCGCTTCTCGTATTGTGCACGCCGGCCTCGGCCACCGTGGACCGATTCGACGAGGTGACCATGCTGTCCGAAGCGGGAATCATCGACGGCTATGGAGGCTTCGACTGGCAGAACTTCTGGGTCCTGAATGCGACAACGTTTGTCGCGAATCCATCGGGTTTTCTCAATGGCCTGGTCTCGCCGGACTACGTGGCGTTCAACGCGTGGGGCGAGCCGGCCCAGTTCTCCGGAGATCCGTTCAACTTCATCGGCGTGTACCTGACCGCCGCCTGGCGCGACGGGCTGAACGTTGATGTCGAAGGCTATCGTGACGGCCTCTTGGTCTACCGCGAGACCGTCGTCCTGGACACATCCGCTCCACTATGGTTTCAGGCTGATTACGTGAATGTGGACACGGTTCGGTTCGTCTCCTATGGCGGCACGCATCACCAGGGTCTTCGCGGCGACGGCACCCAGTTTGCCCTGGACAATCTGACCCACGTCGCGATTCCAGCCCCGGGCGCCGTCCTCCTCGTCGGCCTTGGCACCACCCTCACCGGCTGGCTGCGACGCCGAAGCATGATATAAGGCATACTTTGCACACTCTGCGTACTGCTGCCGTGCAACAACCGGCGGTCTCCTGTCTCCGGTTTACACTTTCAGGCCGGTCAGATCGGGCTCCAGACGGCGCTTTTCGCGGAGGACTTCGTCGAGGGTCAGTTTGGTGCGGCGGCGAGCGGCCTCGCGACCCAGGATCGTGGCTAA